>DASXWF010001415.1:0-4052 GCA_036503835.1 Polyangiaceae bacterium
CCGGGACTGCCTGCATCACCACCGGCTCCCGGCGTTCCCGCGTCGCCGCTTGCACCGGACGTTCCGGCGTCACCGCCGCTGCTGGGGCTGCCCGCGCCGCCGGTCTCTTCCATCCCCGCGCTGCCGCTCGAACCGCCCGCATCGCTGCCGGACGCTCCGGAGCTCGATCCCGCGCGGCCGGCGTTACCCGAACCCGACGAACCCGCCTTCCCCGACTTTCCAGCGGATCCACTCGAACCGGCCTTGCCACCCTTGCCGGCGGAGCTTCCGCCGGAACCAGCCGTTCCTCCCGGCTCGTCCTCGTCGCCACAGCCCGGCAGCATGGCAAACCCGCTCACGATCAAAAGCCCGATCAGCGTGGAAGATCGCATGGCGCGGCACGCTAGGCCGCCCTCCCTGACCCGTCAATGCCGCTATGAAACGCCCTGTGGCAGAACGACCCAACGCCTCCACGTGATAAACTCGCGCAGAGCACGCGGCGAGGCTTTGGTTCGTCGACCGGCGTTTTCATGAGCAAACCCGACAAGAAGCTCTCCGAGCTCGTCCGCGCGGCGGAGGGGCTCGAGACCGAGCTCGAGAAGCTCGAGGCGGCGTCCCAGCGCATTCGGAAGATTCGGCTGGATTCCGGAAAGAATCTCGCTCGCGCCACCAGAGAGTTGAACGAAACGCTCCGGTTACCGGAAGAGCTCGGCACGGGCCTGCTCGCGCTCGGCACCGCGATGCAGGCGATGCAAGCACGCCAGCAAGCAGCGCTCGAACCGCTGTCGGCTTTCGCGCAAGAGCTCCAGCGACGCATGTCGTCGTTCGAGGCGCTCCAGCAGGCGTTCGGTGAGCTCGGCCAATCCGTGCGAGCGGTGCTCGACTTGCTGGAGGCGGAGGGCGAGCGACTGGGCCGGGTCGAGGAAGTCAAGACGAAGCTCCAGGCGATCGAGGAAGACGCACGTGCGCTCGTCGAGAGGGCGCGCGCGGACGATTTTCCCGATCTCGTGCGCGAGACCGACGCGTTGCGGCAGCGCGTGAACGCGTTGAGGAAACGTCTGCAGAGCACCGCCAACTGAGCGCTCGACCCCTTGCATCGCCGCAAGGCTCCCTGCGGCGCTCGATATGGCCGAGCTGAGCGGAGCGCCGGGGGAGAAGCGCGACACAATTCGATTCGCGCCAAGGCTTTTCGTCCAGCGCGTGTTTGTGGGGGTTCCTCGGCGCTCCGACCCGACAGCGAGGGCGAAGCGCCATCCACGAAATCCATCTAGCGAGGACGGAGTATCGAAATGAAACAACCCGCGCGGCGAGTGAAGAACCTCGGATTCATCGGCTCACTGGTTTCCAGCACGGCACTCTTGGTCGGCTGCTCCGGATCACCCGATCCGGAGCTCGGCGAAGCAGCGGTGGAAGGCACGCTGGAAGCGGTGGTCGTCGGGAACGCCGAGCGAACTGCGGCCCATCTGGAGTATTTCGTCGAGCGCGAGGACGGCGTGTGGATCCGGCTCCTCTTCGACCGCCGCGCCGATCTGCTGCACGGTGACGAGGGGCACGAGCACATCCTCCTGCCGAGCGGCGGCTTCGCGGTTCCATCCGACAGCAAGCTGCGCGTGACCGGAACGCTCGAAGGCGACGCGATCACGGTCGAGAGCATCGACCTGGTCGCGGACACCGGCGGAATCGGCACGAACACGGAGGAGCTCATCGCCGCGTCCCCGCGCAAAGTGGCCATCATCCTGGCCAATTTCACGAACAACACGAGCCAGCCCATCACCCCGACCGCGGCGCGCGACCTGGTGTTCGCGAGCACTTCCTCCGCGAACGCGTACTTCCAGGAGGAGTCGTTCGGCATCCGCTCCCTCGTCGGCAAGCTCGCGACCACGGGCGACGTGTTCGGGTGGTACACGATCTCGCCGGGCTCGACGAGCTGCGACTATTCCGGCTGGGGCAACAGCGCGCGCGCCGCCGCGCAGGCTGCCGGCGTCAACCTCACCGGGTACGATCACGTCATTCACTACTTCCCCCGCAACAGCAGCTGCGGCTGGTCCGGCGTGGGACAGGTCCCCGGCAAGTACACCTGGATCAACGGCTCCGGAGCGTCGACCATCTCGCACGAGCTCGGGCACAACTTCGGGTCGCACCACGCGAGCACGCTGATCTGCACGACCAACGGCACGCGCGTCACGATTGGCCCGAGCTGCAGCTTGAACGAGTACGGCAACCCGTTCGACGTGATGGGCAGCGGCTTCCGTCACATGACGGCGTTCAACAAGGGCCGCATCGGGTTCCTCGAGCCCGAGAACACCGTCACCGTGAGCGCGGACGGGACGTTCGACGTGACCCCGCTCGAGAAGAAGTCCACCGGGATTCAGGCGCTGCGCATCCCCATCGACGCGAACAACTCGTACTACGTGGAGTTTCGCCAGCCGTTCGGCTTCGACAACTTCTCGAGCACCTCGTCCGTCGTGAACGGCGTGCTCGTCAACCGAGCTCCGCTCTCCTACTCGAAGCTGGAGCGGCCCGCGTTGCTCGACATGGTACCGACCACGAGCTCGTTCACCGACGCGGCGCTCGGAGTCGGCAAGACCTTCAGCGACACGACCGCACGCGTGAGCGTCCGGCTCAACTCCATCTCGAGCACGGCGGCCAACGTCACGGTCGACATGCTCTAGAACGCCGATCAGTTTGGACTGCTCGGCGTTCTAGCCTTGTTAATGGGGGCGGCACGCGCCGCCCCCCTCCCGCCGAAGCAAGTTCGGCGGAGCCTCCCCCCGCGCGGCCCCCCCCCGCTCGTCACTCTTTCTAGGTAGTTCGACCAGGATCAAACCGTTTGTCGCTCTAGAGCCCTTGAGGCTTCAGGTCGTGAACAAAGAGGTCAAGTTTCGAAAACCCGCCTCCAAGACTTACAGGTCTCGTCGGGCGGGGCACGCCGAAGGCGCCCCCGCTTAGCCCTCGTTCGTGGCGACGGAGGTGCGGAGCAGGGTTACGACCGGACCCCCTCGCCTCCGTCAGGCGTCGGCGTACAGGGGCGGATGCCGCGCGCAGTGCTCGAGGATGGCCTCGTGCGCCTCGGGAGCGAGCTCCGTGAAGGCGATTCCCAATCCGGGATGACCGAGACTGCCGTCGTCACGGATCCAGCGCACCTCGCCCCTCGCGTCGAGAACGCTGCCGGCCGGAAGCTCGAACCAGATCGCCAGCTGGGTCCCGACCGGCAAGCGCTCGTAGGTGGCCACGAAAATACCGCCGTCCTCCACGTTGCCGGCGAGCGAGGTAAAGAAGTGAGTCGCTTCCGTGAACTCGACCGCGATGACGCGGGACGGCACGACTTCGGGGGCCCTGTCTGCGGCGTGGGTGTCCGGCTGATCGGGCACCAAACGCAGCGCCACGAACGCGCGGGAGCCGATCTCGTGCACGCCGGACTGCTGCGGCGGACGCGGAGCCCAGGTTTCTTCGGCAACCGCCCGAGCGGGCATCAGATTCCGAAGCAACCGCAGAGCGAGGTTCCGCATCCCAAAGGTGTGTTGTTCCGGATCGTCGTTTTTATGAATCGCGTGCAGGCCTGCCGCATTCCAGCCACGCTGCACCCCGAGCACGAACGGCGCGAGTTCACGGCCGGCGCCAGCGTGAGCGCAGCACATGAACGCACGCCACGGCCACGCCTGCAGCCAGCAGCAACAGCAGAACCACTTCTTCCGTTCTTCGCGCGCTCTCGAGAACGCGCTCGATGCCGTGGCCGAAGGCATAGCCGGCCGCGGCGATCGCGATCGCCCAGAGCGCCGCGCCGATCACGTTGAGAAGGATGAACCGCGCCGCCGGAATCCGGCTGAGGCCTGCGGCCAGCGGAGTTGCGTTGCGGATTCCGTACACGAAGCGGAAGCCGACGAGCAGGAGATCCCCGCGGCGCTCGAGCAGCGACGTCGCCCGTGCAACACCCGCCGCGGCGCGCGGAAAACGCGCGAGCACTCGCGAGCCGTAACGGCGGCCGAGCAAGAACGCGAGCTGATCTCCGGCCAGGCTCCCCGCGAGAGCCGCTGCCATCACGCCCGGCAAGCTCAGGTACCCGCGGTGGGCGG
>DASXWF010001416.1:0-8916 GCA_036503835.1 Polyangiaceae bacterium
CGGCGACGCCGCTCCCGCCGCTTCCGGCGGCGTTGCCGAATCCCGCGCTGCTTCCGGCGACGCCGCTCCCCCCGCTGCCACCGAAGCCGGACGCGCCGCCTGTCGTCGAGATGCCGCCCGTGCCGCCTGTCGTCGAAATGCCGCCTGCGCCCGCGCTCCCCGCGGAGCCACCCGCATTCGAGCCGCCGGCGGGTGAGCCGCCCGCGCCTGCGCCGGAGCCGCCCGCGGCCGAACCGGCGAAGCCTCCGGTCGTGCCTCCGACTCCGCCTGCGGGTTCGGCTCCGCTTCCACCGCTGGCCGACGCACCCGCGCTGTTCCCGCTTCCGCCTTCGCCCGCTCTTCCACCCTGCGGCTCTCCCGCTCGTCCGCCGTTCGACGTCCCCGAGCTGCCGCTTTGCGAGCCGCCGCTGTTGGACGTGCCACCCGCGCTCGTGCTGCCACCGTTCTCGGTGCCGCCCGTGCCCGGTTCTCCACTGGCGCCGTCCTCGCCGGCTTGCGCCGTCTCTCCGGCGTCGCCGTTCGGTCGCGTTCCGCCGCTGCCCTTGCCGCTCTTGCCCGCCGAGCCGCTCCTGCCACTGCCGGATTCACCGCCCGCTCCCGCGTGAAATTCGTCGCCCCCACAGCTGACCGCGAGCACGCCCGCACACGTAGTGCCCGCAAGCCACCTAAGCCAAGTTCCCATCATTCGATGATGCGCGACGCGCCCGCATGACGCAACTCGTAGTCCGAACTCCGCGCTTCATCGTGGTGTGCGCTAGTGAGTCGATGTGGGTGAGCTCATCGACACTCGTCGATTCGCGACGTGTCGAGTCGATACTCACGGTGTCTCGACCACTGCGCGCAACGGCGACCGGCGCGAGGTGGCAGGCCGCGACACGGGCCTGACGGCACTCGCATGCCGGTGGGCGCCGCGAGCCGAACGGCGGGGGGCAGCCGCGTCGAGGCCTCCCATCCGACCCCGGGAGAGGTCCGCGCTTTTTTTCGACCTCGGGTGGTGCTACGGAGGCCGGTCATGAGCGGTCATTCCAAATGGGCAACCATCAAACGCAAGAAAGGCGCCACCGACGCAGCGCGTGGCCGCATCTGGACCAAGCTCATCCGGGAAATCGTGACCGCTGCCCGCCTGGGGGGCGGTGATCCGAACGGGAATGCCCGGCTCCGCAAAGCCGTCGCGGACGCGCGCGGCCAGCAGATGCCGGCCGACAACATCAAGCGCGCGATCCAGCGCGGAACGGGCGAGCTGGACGGCGCCGCCTACGAAGAGGTGCTCTACGAGGGCACCGGGCCGGGTGGCACGCTGTTCCTCGTCGAGGGCATGACCGACAATCGAAACCGGACGGCGGCGGAGCTGCGCAAGATTTTCGAGAAGCACTCCGGCCAGATGGGCGGAGCCGGCGCCGCCGGGTGGGCGTTCGATCGGCTGGGCGTCATCACCCTGGAGAAGGCTGCCGTGACCGAGGAGCGGCTCATGGAGGTGGTCGTGGAGGCGGGCGCAGACGACTACCGCGACGAGGGCGAGATTTGGGGCGTCTACATGCCGCCGAGCGACCTCGATCGCGTGACCGCCGCGCTCGAGGCCGCGAAGGTCCCCGTGCAATCGAGCAAGGCCGCCTACGTGCCCAAGAACAAGAAGCCGGTGAGCGGGCGGGAGGCCGAGGTCTGCCTGAATCTGGTCGAGGCGCTCGACGAGCAAGACGACGTGCAGAACGTGTTCGGCGACTTCGACCTCTCGGAAGAAGAGCTGCAGCGCATCGCCGCGGCGCCGTGAGCGCCTGCGCTCACACCGGCCAGCGAAACTGCACGGCCGAGAAGTAGCTGAAGGCGACGTGGGAGACGGCGCCCGGCAGGAGCCGGCCGAAGCGCGCGGCGAGGAACGTCCAGAGCAGGCCGCAGCCGAAGGCCGCGAACACGAGCAGCGGATTCGGGCCGGCGCCGGGAACACGCAGCGTGTAGACCGTAGGGAGCGCGGCGAGCGCATACAGGGCCGCCGCCGCGATCCAGCCCTTGCGGTTGCCGAAGCGCTCGTTGAGCTCGTCGAGGACGTAGCCGCGCCAGATGAGCTCCTCGGCGAGCGCGATCAGGCAGAGCGCGCTGGTGAGCACTACCGAATGCTGCAGGTCGTCGGGGTCGCCGATTTGCAGGAACAGGAGCAGCAGCCAGCCGTGCCGCGGCGTACCCGCGGGCGCGAGCGCGGGGCGCGTGTACCAGGAGGCGGCGAGCAGGAGCAGCGCCGTGATCGCGCCGATCGAGATGTCGCCGCCGCGCGGCGTGATGCGCTCGAGCAACGTGCCGCGCCGGCGCATGCGGTCCACCGCGAACAGCGCGAGCGCCGCATGGGGCAGGCCGAACGTCCACCAGAACGCGTTCTCTCCCGCCAGCTCCGGCCGGAACGCGGCCGCGTAGCTCGCGAACACGACGACGAAGACGACGGCGACGCCCGTCACGCCGGCACCGTCGCGAGCTCGGCCGAGAGACGGTCGAGGATGCGCTCCGCCGCCGAACGCTTGTCGGTACGCTCGATGAGCTCGCAGGTGCGTGCGCCGACGATCAGGGCGCGGATGTCGTCCTTGCCGATCGACTCGTCGGCGTGATTCGCGACGACGAGGTCGACCCGTTTGTCGGCGAGCTTCGCGCGGGCGCTCGCGACGGCGCGCTCGTCCGCTTCCGTGCCGAGCGCGAAGCCGATCAGCACCGGTCGCGTGCCGCGCCTTGCCCGGCCGATTTCGGCGAGCAGATCCGGATTCGGAACCAGCTCGAGCGCGAGCTGCCCGGCGCCGCGCCGGAGCTTTTCCTGGCTGGGCGTCGCGGGGCGATAGTCCGCGACGGCCGCCGCCATCACGAGCGCGTCCGCGCCCGACAAATCCGGCCCGAGCACGTTCCAGAGCGCCGTGCGCAGCTCCACCGCCGAGCGGACGTCGTGTCGCGTCACTCCGGGCGGAGTGGCAAGGCTCACGGGTCCCGCGATCAGCGAAACCTTCGCGCCACGCCGCGCCGCGCGTTCGGCGATGGCGAACCCCATCTTGCCCGAAGAGCGGTTGCCGACGTAACGCACGGGATCGATCGCTTCCTCGGTCGGACCGGCGGTCACGACGATGTGGCGGCCGTCCAGGCTCGAACCGGAGAGCTCGGCCACCACCTGCGCGAAGATCGCTTCCGGCTCTGCCATGCGCCCGAGCCCGCGGTCGCCGCTCGCGACCTCGCCTTCGACCGGGCCGACGAAGGTCACGCGCTGGTCGCCGCGCAGCGTGTCCACGTTCCTTTGCGTCGCCGGATGGGCCCACATCGCCGGGTGCATGGCGGGCGCGATCAGCACGGGGCAGGTCGCGCAGAGCAGGAGCGCGCTCACCGGATCGTCGGCGCGCCCGCCCGCGGCGCGCGCCAACAGATCGGCGGTGGCGGGCACGACCAGCACGAGGTCGCTCGCCTTCGCCAGCGCGACGTGCGGCTCGCCGCCGAGCGCCGGGTCGAACGGATCGGAGTACACGGGTTCGCCCGTGAGCCCCGAAAAGGTCGCGGTTCCGACGAACTCACGCGCCGACGGGCTCATCACCACCTTCACCTCGGCGTGTTCGGCGAGCAGCAGTCTGAGCAGCACGACCGCCTTGTACGCGGCGATGCTGCCCGTGACGCAGAGGGTGATGCGCTTGCCGGCGACGCCCTGGCTTTCGCTGAACGGCGTTTCCGGCAGGCTCCGCTCGCTGCGCGCGGGCGGCGGCGGCGGGCTCGGCTTGGCCGGATCGGGCGGTGACGGCATCGTGAAGGTTTCTATCACTCCCGGAACACAACGTCAGCGCCGCTGGGGGGCGCGCGACACGTAGCGGTTTCCCTGCTCGAAGAAGCGCCACGGCCGCTCCGCCCAGGGGCCCGCGTAGTCCACGCCGATGCGCGGGCTGCGTCCGATCTTGCCGCGCGGCCCCTCGGCGAGAAAAAGCGGGCCGCGGCACAGATCGGCGGCGTAGTGCGATCGGTCGATCCCGAACGCGCGGCAGACCTTGCCCGGACCGTTCGTCAGATTGCGGTCCGTGACCGAAAGTCCGCGCGCCGCCGCCATCAGCTCGACGCCTTCCAGCGGTTCGACGGCGCGGATCAGCACTGCGTGCGGTGCTCCGGCGCGCGTCGTGACGAGGTTCACGTGCCAGTGCATGCCGTACACGAAGAAAACGTACGCGTAGCCGGGATCGCCCCACATGGCCTCGGTACGCGCCGTGCGCCGCCCGCCGTACGAATGCGCGGCGCGGTCCTCCGGGCCTCGATACGCCTCGGCCTCGACGATGCGTCCGGCGATGCGCCCGGCCGCCGTGTCGTGCACCAGGATCTTGCCGATACTGGCCCGCGCGACCTCGAGCACCGGCCGCGCGTAGAACGAGCGCGGCAGCGGTTTCACCCGAATCCGAGCAGCAGTCCGCCCTGGTACACGAGGAAACTCGCGGCGTACGCGAGCACGGTCATGTAGGCGAGCATGAAGGCCGGCCAGCGCCAGGTCCGGGTCTCGCGCCGGACCACGGCGAGCGTGCTCATGCACTGGCAGGAGAGGGCGAAGAAGATCAACAACGAAAGCCCGACGAGCGGAGTGTAGCGCGGCACGCCGCCGCGGCTCTCGCTCCGGAGCTTTTCGCGGAGCGGCAGCGCTTCGTCGTCGGTGTCGCCGACCCCGTACACCAGGCCGAGCGTCGAGACGAACACCTCGCGCGCCGCGAACGCGCCGATGATCCCGACGTTCAGCTTCCAGTCGAACCCGAGCGGCGCGAACACCGGCTCGAGCGCCTTGCCCAGACGGCCGCCGTAGCTCTGCTCGATGGCCCGCTCGCGAGCCTCGGCGGTTACCTCCGCCCGCTCGGCGCTCGGCGTCCGCCCGCCGTCGAGCGCCGAAGGCTCGCGTGGAAACGCGAGCAACGCCCAGAGCACGACCGTGCAGGCCAAAATCACGGTGCCGGCTTCCTTCAAGAACACGAAGCCCCGCTCCAGCATGCTGCGGAGCGTGTTCCGGAAGCGCGGCAGCCGATACGGCGGAAGCTCGAGGATCAGCGGCACGCGCCGGCCCTTCACCACGCTCCGGCCGAGCACCGCGGCCACGGCGAGCGTCGTGAGGATCGCGAACAGGTAGAGGGCGATCATCAGTAGGCCCTGCACCGGGATCCACCCGAACACGAGGCTCGGCGGGAAAAGCGCGGCGATGATCAGCGTGTAGACCGGCAGCCGCGCCGAGCACGTCATCAGCGGAATCACCAGCATGGTGAGCAGCCGGTCGCGCTTGCGCTCCATCGTGCGCGTCGCGAGGATCGCCGGCACCGCGCAGGCGAAGCCCGACAGCATCGGCACGAACGCGCGGCCGTGCAGCCCGAGCGCCTTCAGCACGCGGTCCATGAGGAACGCGACGCGCGCCATGTAGCCGGAGTCCTCGAGCAGCCCCATGAACAGGAACAGCAGCAGAATCTGCGGCAGGAACACGACCACGTTGCCGACCCCGCCGATCACGCCTTCTACCAGGAGGTCGCGCACGACGCCCTCCGGCATCACTCCGGAGACCAGCTCCGACAGCGCGCCCACGCCGTCCTCGATCAAGGAGATCGCCGGATCCGACCAGGAAAACAGCGCCTGGAACACCAGCAGCATGAGCGCGAAGAACACCGCGAAGCCCGCGACAGGATGGAGCAAGACGCGGTCGACGCGCTCGGACGATCTGCGTTTGGGCGGGTGGCGCTCGACGCGCGTGTAGAGACGGTCGAGCGACGCGTCGATGAACGCGTAGCGAGCGCCGATGAGCTCGCGATCGAGATCGCGCTCGCCGGCGTTCTTGCGCGCGGCCTCGGTGCGTTCGCGCAGGGCGGGGCTCACGTGCTCGAGCTCGTCGTCCGGATCGATGCTCGCGAGCGCCCAGGCCGCGAGGGCACGGTTGCGCGCGGGGCTGCCGCGCCAGTCGCCGGGCAGCGCTTCGGCGATGGCGTCGAGCTCGGTCACGAGCGCGGGCGGGTAGGGGAGCTCGGCGCGGCCGCGCGGTGGGTCGGAGATCCGCGCCTCGATCGTGCGCAGGAGGTCGTCGATGCCGCGCCCGCGCCGCCCGTCGGTGGCCACGACCGGCACACCCAAGAGCTCCGAGAGCGCCTGCGGGCTCGGCGGATTCGCGCGCACCTCGTCGAGCATGTTGAGCGCGATCACGAACGGGACCTCGAGCTCCACGAGCTGCAGCACGAGGTAGAGATTCCGGCTGAGCTGGCCGGCGTCGATGACCACGACGGCGAGCGCGGGCCGCGGATTGCCGTCGAGTCCGAGGATCGCTTCCATCGCGATCTGCTCTTCGCCGGAGCGTGCCGAAAGCGAGTAGGTTCCCGGCAGATCGATGACCTCCGCACGGGAACCGCCCGGGAGCGACACGAGGCCGCTGCGTCGCTCGACCGTGACGCCGGGATAGTTACCGATGTGCGCCCGCTCGCCGGTGAGCTGGTTGTAGATGCTCGTCTTGCCGACGTTCGGGTTGCCGACGACGATCACGAGCGGCGCCGCCCCGAGCTCGGGGCGCGCCCGCGCCGTCTCGAGCACGGCGCCGGGGTCCAGGGTCACGAAGCGCCCCGTACCACCGACCCGGCGAGCGCCCGGCGTTCGGCGCCGGGCTGCTTGGCTTCGACCGCTTCCTGCCGCACGCTCACGGTGCTCGCGTCGGCGCGGCGGATCGACAGGCTCGAGCCGCGCACGAGCAGCTCCAGCGGGTCACCGAGCGGCGCGATCGCCACGAGCTCGACGCGCGTCCCCGGCACCAGGCCGAGCTCCATCAGGCGGCGGCGGAAGGCGCGCTCACCCCCCACGTGCTCGACCGAGACCACGTCGCCGATCTTCAGGTCCGCCAGGGAGCGCTCCGCCATCCTGGACAGCCTAGCGCGACTGAAAACGAATATCAATTTCAGCCTGCCGCGGGCCGCTGGCGACGCGTTCGAGCGGCCCGGATGCTCTCCGAGAGCACCGTGGCGTCGGTGGAGCGCGGCAGCACGCGCAAGAGCCCGCGCAGGGTTTCGAGCATTTCGCGAGCGGACGCGTAGCGGCGCTCCGGCTCCCGCTCGAGCGCCCGGTGCACGGCCGCCGAGAGCTGGAGCGGGACGCTCGGGCGCTTCATGCCGAGCAAGGGGACGCGGGCCTCGCGCACGAGCAGGGCGGACTGGACCTCGTTCTCGCCGAGGAACAGGCGCAGGCCGGTGAGCGCCTCCCAGAGCACGATCCCGACCGCGAACAGGTCACTCTTCACGCTCGGCGGCTCCGCCCGTACGAGCTCCGGCGCGAGGTAGGCCGCCTTGCCTTTGACGACGTTCGGCCGGGTCATGCGCTCGCGATCCATCGCGCGCGCCAATCCGAAGTCCCCGAGCTTCACGACGCCCGCCACGTCGAGCAGGATGTTGCCAGGGGTGACGTCGCGGTGCAGTACGGCGGCAGGATTGCCGTTGGAGTCGACGCGCCCGTGCGCCGCGTCGAGGGCGCGCAGGATTTCGATGCCGATCGCCGTCACGAGCTCCCACGGTGTTTCCAGCCCGTTTTCCACGTGCGAAGCGACCCAGGCACCGAGATCCGGCCCGTTGACGAACTCGCTGACCAGATAGGGCACCCCGAGCTCGTCGCTCCCGTAATCGAGGACGGCCACGATGTTCGGGTGGTGGAGCTGAGCGCCCACCCGCGCCTCCTCCGCGAACATGGCGAGCGTTTCGGGCGAGCCCGCCAGAGCCGGGAGCACGCGTTTGACGGCGACGGCCCGCACGAAACGGCCCGGTCCGAGCTGCATCGCGCGCCAGACCGAGGCCATCCCGCCCCGGCCTAGCTCTTCGACGAGCTCGTAGCGGCCGCCGAGGACTCGGCCTTTCGTGTCGGGAGCGTCATTCATGGGAGTGAAGAATTCTGGTTTCCGCGCGGGCGTCAAAAGCGAGTTGAAAGTCCTTGTTCCGCGCGCCATCATGCCCTGCGATGGTGCGCCTTTCCAATCTGCGAGGCGCGGCGCGTGGGGCGCCGGCCCTCGCACCGCTGATCCTTGCGTTCGCTTGTTCGGAGAACACCGATTATTTCGGCGACGATGTGCAGGGGACGGGGGGCCGCGCTGGCGCCGCGGGCTCCTCGTCGGGCAGTGGCGGCTCGGGATTGTCAGGCGGTGGTCAGGGCGGGACGGAGCAGGGGAAAGCGGGCTCGTCCGCCGGAGGTGCTGGAAGCGGTTCCGGTGGCGGCGGCGGATCGGCCGTGGCGGGCACGGGGAACACAACGAACACGGGCGGCACCGGCAACGGCGGCGCCGCTGGTTCGAGTGGCGACGCGGGCGAGCCGAGCCTCGCGGGCGAAGGCGGCGGATTCGCGGTCGGCGGTAGCGCGGGTGAAGGTGGCGCGGGAGTCGCCGGCGAAGGCGGCGCCGCGGCCGCCGGCGGCAGTGGCGGCACCGCGGGTACCGGCGGAGTGAGCGGCTCGAGTGGCTCCGAAGCAGGCGGCAGCGCTGGAGCCGGCAGCGGCGGTGGCGGGACGAGCGGCGCGGGCGCAGGCGGATCGGCTGGCGGCGGCAACGGCGGCGCGGGTTCCGGAGGAACCGCAGGGACCGGCGGATGCACGTCGAACCCCGAGCGCTGCGACGGCGTCAACAACAACTGCACGGGCGGCATCGACGAAGACGACGCGTGCCCGAGCGGCTGCACCGGCGCGACCGAGAACGGTCATGTCTACGTGCTCTGCTATCAATCGGCGACGAGCAGCCGCGTCACCTGGGCGGAGGCGGCGAGCCGCTGCGCAGGGTCGCTGTCGACCGCCGCGGGTGTCACGCTCGAGCTCGCGCGCGTCGAATCGTCCGACGAAAACGAGTTTTTGGCCGACTGGATTTCGGATCGCAACCTCCAGTACGGGATCTGGATGGGCGCGAACGACCGGGACGTCGATGACAGCTGGTCGTGGGGCACGGGCAAC
>DASXWF010001417.1:0-3012 GCA_036503835.1 Polyangiaceae bacterium
CGATCCCTCGCCCCAACAACGGCATTCGTTCTGCATCATCCGGCCGGGCGAGCACACCCACTCGCCATCGACGCAGTACGGTGACTGGTGTTGGAGAATGGTGCCGCCACAGTGGTAGGGCCCGAGCTCCAACACGCAGCGATTCGTATCCGACGAGTCGCACTCGTGCAGGGGATCGACGCATGTCGGTCGCGGCAGACCCTTCGTGGGCGGCCAGGTCGCGTCGCAAAACGGATCCGTTCCCCCGCCCCCGCCGTTTCCGCCGCCGCTGAATCCGCCGAACCCGCCGCTCCCGGCGCCACTGAACCCAGCTCCGCCGAACGCCCCCGCGAAGCCGCCTTGTCCCCCGCCGCCTGCCTGCTGTCCTCCGCTACCACCCTGACTCTGCCCTCCGCCGTTGCCTGCGTTCGCGCTCCCACTCTCCCCCGCGCTCTCGCTCTGCCCACCGTTGTTGCTCCCACCCTCTCCTGCGCTCTCGTCCTGCCCGCCGCTCCCGCTCTCTCCCGCACTCCCGCTCCGCCCTCCGCTGTCGCTCCCACTTCCTCCGCCGGCTCTCCCGCTCCCACCTGTGTTGCTACCGCCGCTCCCTCCACCTGCCTTTCCATTCGCCGAGCTACCGCCGCTCCCGTCGTCCCCGCCGGCGCCCGGGTCCCCGGCAGTTCCCGGCTCTCCCGCGTCCTGTTCGTTCGACGGCGCGGTCTGCTTTCCACACCCGTTTACGCCGAGGGCGATCCCTACGCCCACAATCGTATGGAAGAGCTTTGATTTCACGACAGTCCTCCCGAACCGCTGAACCCGCAGCCTGCCACCATTTCGGATCCCCGACAACCGGCGCTCCGATCGCCGCCCGACGGCGGACCCGAGGTGCTAGCTCCGCGCCGCGTCCGCGACGATCGCGCGAGCGACCACGTCGAAGCTCGGTCCGACGACGTCGGGCGCTCCCGGCGGTCCGCCGCGCAACGGGCAGGCCTCGCAGCGATCGGTCGTGTACACGAGCCCGACCTTGAGGCCCGCGGCGCGGCCGGCCTCCAGGTCCGCGCGCGAATCGCCGACCATCCAGGTGAGGTTCGGATCCAATCCGGCCTTCGCCATGGCCGCGAGCAGCATTCCCGGCAGCGGCTTGCGGCAAGAGCACGCTCCCACCAAGAGCGGATTCCCACCCGGTCCGCCGCGCGGATGGTGCAGGCACACCTCCACCGCCTCCAATCGAATGCCGCGTGCCAGAAGCTCCGCTTCGAGCGCCTGGTTGGTCTGTTCGACGGCGCGCGCGGAATACTGTCCTTTGGCCGGGCCGGGCTGGTTCGTCGCGAGGCAGAACGTGAAGCCCGCGTCGCGCAGCGCCGTGAGCCCGTCGAGGACACCGGACAAGAAACGCAGCTGCGAAGGATGGAAGGCGGGGGTGAACGCGCCGTTGTCCTCGTCCCGCACCATGTCGATGAGGGTGCCGTCGCGATCCAGGATCACTCCGCGCCGCAGCGTCACGGCTCCCGTCCTCCGGCGCTCGACCACGCCTCGTAGGTTCCGTCGCGGCGCTCGCCGACGCGGAGCGTCTTCGCGAGGCGGATGAACGTCCACACCGTACCTGCCACCTTGCGAAGCTTGGACTGGCCGACGCGCTCCTGGTAGTCGATCGGGATCTCCACCACGCGATAGCCCGAGCGCGCGGGCCAGAGCAGCGTGTCGATGGGCAGCGCGTCGCCCTCGCCGTCGAAGGCGAAGGCCCGCATCGTCGAGGAACGATAGCCGCGCATGCCGCTGTGGAGGTCGGCGACGGGCATGCCGTTCAGCAGGCGGGCGCACCACACGAAGGTCTTGTTGGCCGCGTAGTTGGTGAGCGGCATCGCGGCCGGGCGCGTGCGAATGCGCGCGGCGTTCACGACGTCCACGCCCTGCTCGAGGATCGCGCGAATCTGCGGGATCACTTCGGGAGGATACGTGAAATCGCAGTCGAGGTAGACGAGCGCGTCGCTTTCGCCGGCGGCTTCCCGCATCAAGAGCTCCATGGCGGGGCCGTGCCCGCGGGGCGGCAGCTGGCGCAGGACGCGGGCTCCGAGCTCTTCCGCGATGAAGGGGGTGCGGTCGCGCAGCGAGCTGTCCACGCACAGGATCTTGGCGTCGGGCGCGTGCTTGCGGATCGCCTCCATCATGCGCGCGACGCTGGGCTCCTCGTCCATCGTCAGCATGCCCACGGTGAGGGAGACCGGTCCCGGGGCGGGCTTCCGGCGCGCGCAGAACACGTTCGTGAACGTGAACAGGTCTCCTGCAGGCCGCGCCAGCGCCACCTCGATGGGCCGGATCAGCTCGAGGTAGCTCTGGTACGGCGACCAGTCCCGAAATCCGCTCACGGACTCCTCGTCGCGCCGCGCGCTCCGGTACACGTCGTCGGCGAGCGCTCCGCGCAAGGCCTTCAGCAGGATCGGATCGAGATCTACCGAAAGCAGCTCGAGGCCCGTCCGGAGAATCCAACCCTCGACCTCTTCGCGCGCAAACAGCCGCGGAGGTTGCTCCTCGACCGTGGCGTAGCCGATCTGGGGGCTCGCGACGCCGAGCCGTACCGGCCAGCCACGCTGGTTCTTGACCGCCACGAGCAGCCGGCCCTCGGGCGCCACGTAGCGGGCGTAGCGGGCCACGATGCTCTCCGGGTCGCGAGCGCGCTCGAGCAGATCCGGAATCAGCACCAGATCGAAGCGGCGGTCTCCGAGCGCGCGCTCGACCTCCGCTCCGTCGGGGTCGAGCGCGTGCACCTCGTCGAGCAGGCGGGCCGCCCGCGCGGCGAGCTCCGGCACGCGTTCGATCCCGGTCACGTGCGCGCCCTGGCGCCGGCACAGCATGCCGTGCACCCCCGCGCCGCAGCCGACTTCCAGCGCCGTCCGCGGGCGCCCGAGCAGTGCCGCCAGGGCGGGGTGAATTTCGTCGGAAGGATGCTGGCGCGCCACGAGGGGCCGGAGACTAGTACGGAAGGACTGCTATCCTGCGGGGGATCTTGCGTAGCTCGAACCCTTCCGCCGCGTA
>DASXWF010001418.1:0-1804 GCA_036503835.1 Polyangiaceae bacterium
GTGCCCAGACCGCGAAGGGGGCGAGCTCCGGGACGTTGTCGGTGAGGTGATAGGTGAGAAAGCGCCGGATGTTCGCGAAGGTGCTGCGTCCCTGCTCGATCGCATGAACGATCGTTTCGAACCGGTCATCGAGCAGCACGAGATCCGCGGCGGCCCGTGCGACGTCCGTTCCCGACTTGCCCATCGCGATGCCGACGTCCGCTTGGCGCAGCGCCGGCGCGTCGTTCACGCCGTCGCCCGTCATGGCAACGACGTGTCCCCGTGCCTGGAGCGCCTTGGCGATCCGGAGCTTCTGCTCGGGCGACACGCGGCAAGCGATCACTCCGTCCCGGTCGACGAGCGCACCGAGCATCGCCTCGTCTTCGGGTAGCTCGTCTCCCGTGACCACGAGTGCCGCAGGCAGTCCCACCTGTTCTGCGATTGCGCGCGCGGTTCCCGGGTGATCGCCCGTGATCATGGCCACGCGCAAGCCGGCGCCGTGGCACGCCGCGATCGCGTGCCGGACCTCGGGACGCGGAGGATCCGACAAACCGACGAGGCCGAGCAGCTCGAGCCCACGTTCGAGGCTGTCCGCGCTTTCTCGCGCTCCGGGCTCGAACGAGCGCGTGGCGACTGCCAGCACCCGCAACCCGCGCGCGGCCATTTCACGTGCTTTCTCGAGAGCGGCGTTCGAACCGAGGCACAGCGGCAGTACCGAATCGGGAGCGCCCTTCACGAACACCGTGCTGCCCGCTCGCACGGACATGCGCCGCCGGTTCGGGTCGAACGGAAAGCGAGCGCTCTCCGGTCGAGAGCGTTCGTCTGCTTCGAGGTCGACGCCGAGCCGCAAGCCGAGCGCGTGAAGCGCCGCTTCCGTGGGATCGCCGCGAGATACCCAGGTGCCGTCGCTCGGCACCACGCGGCCGTTCGAGCAGCGGATCCCGGCCAGAGCCAGCCGGGCGGCGGCCGACCGGGCTTGCGCGGTCCCGGCGATCTCGGCGTTCGGCGCGTAGCCGGTGCCTGCGACGCGGCACGTGCCCGCGGGGGTCCATACCTCCACGGCCGCCATCTGATTCATCGTGAGCGTCCCGGTCTTGTCGCTGCAGACGAACGTGGTCGAACCCAGCGTTTCGACCGCCTCCAGCCTGCGTACGAGAGCTCCACGCGCCGCCATTCTGGAAGCGCCGAGCGCGAGCGAGAGGGTTACGGTGGGCAGCAGGCCTTCCGGTACGAGTGCGACGGCGACGCCGATCGCGAACAGAAACACGTCACGCGCGGGCAGGCCAATCACGATACCGACCGAGAAGAACACGCCGCCGACCGCGAGCGCGACGACGGCGACGGCTTTGACCAGGCGATTGAGCTCGAGTGCGAGCGGCGTAGGGCGCCGAGTCTGGCGCCCCGTCAGCTCCGCGATGCGGGCGAGGCGCGTATCGGCGCCCGTCGCGGTGACCAGCGCTCGTGCTTCTCCTTCGACGAGGAACGTGCCGGTGTACGCGATGTCGCCTTCCGCGAGAGCGACGGGCACGCTCTCCCCCGTGAGCGTCGACGTGTCGACGCTGACGCCGCTGCTCCGCGACAGCACTACGTCGGCGGGTAGCCGGTCCCCCGCCGCAAGCCCCAAGAGATCGCCGGGGACGAGCTCGCGTGAGTCGACCTCCAGCCAGCGACCGTCACGGCGTACCACCGTCCGATGCGGCAGCAGGAGCTGCAGCCGCTGGGCTGCACGGTCTGCCCGGTACTCCTGTGCGAAGGCGAAGACGCCGTTGATGACGACCACGAGGGCGATCGCCACGCCGAGCTCGGCCATCCCCGCCGCGACGGC
>DASXWF010001419.1:0-4180 GCA_036503835.1 Polyangiaceae bacterium
AAGGCTCGGGCGACGCACAGAGCGGGCATTCCTGCTACGAGTCGCCCGATGGTGGCTGAGGAGATCCGGCGGCTCCGCGAGGTACTCGGCTGGACGATGTCCGAGCTAGCGAAGCATCTGGAGATCCCGGTGGAGGACGTCGTGGACTTCGAGAGCGGGGAGCGCTTCGCGACCAAGCGCGTGGCGCTCGCCCTGCAGCGCCTGGCTGGTCAGGCCCGATCCTCGTCCTCGTCCTCGTCCTCGTCCTCGTCCTCGTCCTCGTCCTCGTCGTCCTCGTCGTCCTCGTCGTCGTCGTCGTCGTCGTCGTCGTCGTCGTCGTCGGACTCGTCGTCGTCGTCGTCGTCGTCGTCGTCCTCGTCGTCGTCGTCGTCCCCGTCCTCGTCCTCGTCGTCCCCGTCCTCGTCGTCCTTCTCCTCAGGTGCGTCCTCGTCGCGCTCCTCAGCCGCAGCTTCGTCCTCCTGCCCGCCCTCCCCCGCATCCGCAGCTTCCGAGCCCTCGGCGTCCCCTTCTGACGCTTCCGCCCCGGTCGGGTTCTCCGCCGAGACCGGCCCGCCGGCCTCTTCCCAAGCGGCGGTCGCCGATTCGGGGCTCCCCTCCGAGGGTGGCATCGTTACGGGTCCTTCCGGCGCGGCCTCGCCGAGCTCGCTCTCGAACGTCTGACGCGACTCCTCGCTGAGCTCCGTGTACTCGCGCAAAGTCGGAAGATCCCTGAGGGATTTCAAGCTGAACGCCTCCAGAAAGCTCGGCGTCGTCCCGTACAGCATCGGCCGGCCGGGTTCGTCCTTCTTGCCGATGATGCGCACGAGATCCCGCTCCAGGAGTCCCTTCAGCACCGGCCCCGCGTCGACGCCGCGGATGTCGTCGATCTCCGGTCGCGTGATCGGCTGGCGGTAGGCGACGATCGCCAGGGTCTCGAGCTGGGCACGCGAGAGCCGCACCGGACGGAGCGACAGGTACTGCCGCACGCGCTCGGCGTACGAGGGGCTCGATCGAAACGAATAGCCCCCGGCGACCTCGTCGATGCGCAGGCCGCGCCCTTCGTACTCCCTGCGCAGCTCGTCGAGCAGCTCCTGCGCGCGCGCGCGATCGATGCGCGCTCCGCGCGCGATCTCCTTGAGCTCGAGCGGACGATCGGAGACGAACAGCAGCGCCTCGATCAACCCCTTCAGAAACGCGCCCGTCTCTTCGATCGAAGCTTCCTCCGAAGCTTCACCGTCGCCGGCCGAGACCTCGCTACCTTCGACCTCCGAACCCTCGGCGCTTTCCGGAACCTCCTGCCCGGGCTCGCTCTCGATCGCTTCGGCGCCGGTCGGCTCGAGCGCCTCATCTTGCACTTCTTGTTCGGACATCATTCCTGGTTCCTGTCCTGGTCCTCGGCTGTCGCCTCGGTCATCTCCGCCGAAACTTCGCTGCTCGGCTCGTCGGGCGCCACGGCGAGCTCGATCTCGATCGGACCGAGGGGATCGTCCTGGTAGAGCTTCGTCAGCCGCAGGCGCGTCATCTCGAGCAGCGCGAGGAAGGTGACGATCAGCTCGCCGCGCGAGCTCTGCCCCTCGAACAAGTCGACGAACGCGATGCGGCCGCCGCGCCGCAACAGCTCGGAAAGCTGGTTGATGCGATCGGTGATCGAGAAACGCTCGAAGTCGATCTGATGTTCGATCCCGGCCTTGGCGCGCGACAGCACGACCTGGAACGCGTCCAACAGCCGAAACAAACTCAGCCCCGCGATCGGCACGCGGCCCTCGACTTCGCTGCCGGGCACGCCGCGCAAGAACACGTCTCGACCCAGCACCGGCGCCCCCGACAGTGTCTCGGCGGCGTGCTTGTACTTCTGGTACTCGAGCAGGCGGCGCACGAGCTCCGCGCGCGGGTCGAGCTCCTCCTCCTGGATGTCTTCCTGCTCGTCGGGTGACGGGGGCAAGAGCATCTTGGACTTGATGTGCGCGAGCGTCGCCGCCATCACGAGGTACTCGCTCGCGACGTCGATGTTGAGCTCCTGCATCAACGTCACGTATTCGACGAACTTCGCCGCCACGAACGCGATCGGGATGTCGAAGATGTCGAGCTCGTGCTCCTCGATCAGGTGGAGCAGGAGGTCGAGCGGGCCCTCGAAGGTCGGCAGCTCGACCCGGTAGCCGCCCGGGATGCCCTCCGGCTCGGGGGGCTTCGGCGCCGGCGGGGGCTCCGCGGCGGACAAGGCAACCTCCTCGACCGGCGCGTCGGACTCGGCGACGGCGAGCGGCGGGCTCGGCGGGGAGGGATCGGTCATGGGCCGGCGAGCTATATCACCGGTAGCGACCCGTGACAGGACCTCGAAATCCGGCCCAAACGCGGCCCGCAGGGCGGGCCTCGTCGCGGCTCGGCGCGCTTTCGGTTACGCTGGACCAGCGGTTTTTGCCATGCCCGAACCTCAACGGCGCTGCCCGAAGTGCGGGGCCGGTTACGGTAGCTCGGTGATTTTCTGCCCGGCCGACGGGACGCCGCTGAGCGCGCGGGCCGTCGGGGCGCCCGAGAGCTACCTCGGCCTCCGGCCGCAGGACGACATCACGCTCGAGGCCTTGATCGGGGTTGGGGCCATGGCGAGCGTCTTTCGCGCGCACCAGTCCGGCGTCGAACGCGCCGTGGCCGTGAAGATCCTGCACCCCGACCTGTGTCGGGACGAGACGCTCGTCGCGCGCTTCCAGCGCGAAGGGCGCGCGGCCGCCCGCGTTCGCCACCCGAACGTGATCGAGGTCCACGCGATCGGCAACCTGCCGCCCCGGGAGCGCAGTCCGGAGCGCCAGCCCTACCTCGTCCTCGAGTACCTCGACGGTCTGAGCCTTCGCTCACTCCTGTCCGCCGGAAACGGAAGCTTGCCGCTGGCGCGCGCGCTGCACATCGTGCTGCAGCTCTGCGACGCGCTGGGCGAAGCGCACGCGCGCGGGATCGTGCACCGCGATCTCAAGCCCGAGAACCTGATGCTCGTGCGCCGCGGCGATGACCCGGACTTCGTGAAAGTGCTGGATTTCGGGCTGTCGCGCGTGAGCGAAGTCGAGGCAGCCGTCGAAACCCGCGCCGGAGCGGTGCTCGGGACGGCGCGCTACGTTTCGCCCGAAGGCGCCCGGGGTGAGCCCGTGGACGCGCGCGCCGATGTCTACGCGATCGGCACCATCTTGTTCGAGTGCCTCGCGGGCAGAACGCCGTTCGAGGCAGAAAGCGCCGTCGCTCTCCTCGTGCGCAAGGCGGAGGCCGTGGCGCCGGACGTGCGTGATTTCGGGCCGGCGCGGGAGACGCCGGCAGCGCTCGCCGAGCTCGTCGCCCGCTGCCTCGCGCGAGAGCCCGAGCGCCGCCCTCAGGACGGCCGCGCACTCGGCCGCGATCTGCTGCACGCCGCGATCACGGCGGGACTCGGCGGCCGCGAGCTTTCGCCGCGACCGACCCTGTTCGGCGCGGGTAGCCTGCCGCTCCCGCCCGGAAGCGAAACCCGGCTCTTCGGCAGTCCGGAGCCGGCGATCGCACCCCCTCGCGCTGCGCTCGAAACGAGGCCCGACACCGGGCAAGACGCGCGCGCGCGCCCCCCGCTGTTGCGCCGGGTCGCCATCATCACCGCCTGCTTCGTGCTCGGCGCGTCGGGGGCGCTCGGAGTGGGCTCGCACTTCGGAGGCTGCGGGCGATGAGCCTCCGCGCGCGCCTCCCCGCGCGACTGTGCCTGGCCGGAGCGGCGCTGCTCCCTCTTTTCCACGCTCCGGTCGTCCGCGCAGAAATCACGGATCGCACCGTGGGCACCAATCCACCGCCGAGCCGGCTCGTCTCCGGCTTCGCCGCGCTCGATCGTCCCGTGGGCATCGCCGAAGTGAACGTCGGCGTGCTCACGCTGCCGAACGCGGAAGTGTGCGCCGAGCGCAGCGCGGGCTGTTCGAACGGCGATCTCAGCTTCGCGCTCGAGGGCTGGGAGGTGTACCGCGCCAGCCAACGTTTCGCCTTCGGGGCGGGCGTGCTCGTGGGTCTCATTCCGACCGCGAGTCCGCGTCAGGACCCCGAAGGGCCTCAGCGCGACCACACCCGTAGCTACTTCACGCTCGAAGGCGTGGTTCGCTACTCCCCCTACGTCGGCCGCAGCTTCGAGGCCTGGGTCGGCGCGATCGGCGGTCTGGTCGTGGTAAGCGATCAGTTTCAGGTACCCGACGAAAACGACAACCGC
>DASXWF010001420.1:0-1740 GCA_036503835.1 Polyangiaceae bacterium
CGGGCCCGTAAGACCGGGTCTACGGTAGCGCTCCCGGAGCGAGCCAGGTCACGTTCTGATCGCGCAGCCACGTGCGCTGGCGCCGCGCGAAGATGCGCGTGGCGCGGCGAATCGCGTCGAAGAGCTCGCCTTCTTCCGGAAGCGACCCGGCGCGCAGCGCCGCCGCGATCTGCTTGTAGCCGACCGCACCCATCGCTCGCGCGGGGCCGTAGCCGGCCGCTTCGAGCTCCCGCACCTCCTCGACCCAGCCGGCGCGCAGCATGCCGCGGACGCGCTCGGCGATCAGCGTGTCGAGCTCGGCGGGCTCGCGCCGGACGCCGAAGAGCCGCGCCGGGAAGCGCGCAGCTCGAAAGCCGTGCTCGGCTTGCCAGCGGCTGAGCGGTACGGCGCTCTGCTCGTAGACCTCGAGAGCGCGGCTCACGCGCACGAGGTCGTTCGGAGCGAGCCGGGCGGCGCTCGCCGGATCGACGCGAGCGAGCTCCGCGTGCAGCGCCGCGCGCCCTTCGCGCTCGGCCCACTCGCGGTGCCGGGCGCGGATGGCGGGGTCGGCGGGCGGCGCTTCTGCGAGGCCGTAGAGCAGCGCGCGGACCCACAGGAACGAGCCTCCGCAGACGATGGGCTCGCGGCCGCGGGCCCGCACGTCCTCGAGGCTCTGCTTCGCGAGCTCCGCCCAGCGCGCAGCGTCGACCGGATCGAGCGGATCGAGCACGTCGATCAGGTGATGGCGAGCCTGCGCGCGCTCCGCGGCGCTCGGCTTGCCGGTCCCGATCTCGAAGCGGCGGTAGATCTGTACGCTGTCGGCGCTCACGATCTCGCCGCCGAGACGCTCCGCGAGCCGCACGGCGAGCTCCGTCTTGCCGGACGCGGTGGGACCGACGATGACCAGAACTTCGCTCATCGCTGCACCCGTCTCGAAGCAGTGTCGCGCTAGCGCCGCCCGACTTTTCGCTCGAGCTCCGCCCAGGGCAAGGTCGTGACGATGGGGCGGCCGTGCGGACAATGACCGGCGAAGTCCGCCTGGTCGAGCGCCTCGAGCAGCGCCTTCACCTCGCCGGGGTTCAGGGCGTCGCCCGCGCGGATCGAGCCGTGGCAGGCCATGGTCGCGAGCGCGAGATCGACCGCGTCCGAAAACGCGCGCCCGCCACCGCGCGAGACTTCACTCAAGAGGTCACGCACGAGGCGCTCGGGACTGCCGCGCTGCAGCAACTTCGGAACGGCGTGAATGCTCGCGGTCTCGGGTCCGCGAACCCGCACTTCGAGTCCGACCTCGGACAGATCGCTCGCGCGCTGCTCGATGATCTCCGCTTCCTGAGGCGTCACCTCCAGCATCACCGGGAAGAGCAGCGCCTGCGACGGCACGGCGCGCGCCTGGTACTGCCGGCGCAGGCGCGTGAACGTGACGCGCTCGGCCGCCGCGTGCTGATCGAGCAGGAAAATTCCCTCGTCTCCCTCGCACAAGAGGAAGGTATGGCGGAGCTGCGCGATGAAACGCAGCTCGGACCAGCGCAGCGACGGGCTCGGCTGGATGGGGGAGGGTTGCGAATCGCGCACGGCGATGAGGACGCGCGCTTCCTCGTCGGGCTCGGGACCGGAGACGAGACCGGCGCTCACGGCCGTCAGCGGAGCTTCGTCGTCCGAGCTCGCGTAGGGGGACGACCCGAGCTCGCTCGAGCTCGGCTGCGCGCTCTGCACGAACGGACGCGCGAGCGCTGCCCCGGCGTAGGCCTGCTGGGGGCGGCG
>DASXWF010001421.1:0-3559 GCA_036503835.1 Polyangiaceae bacterium
GTTAGAAGCTCGTCTTCCAGGTCGCGCTGGCCCCGTGCCCGTTCCATTCGACGGAAGCCACGGGCAGCTTCTGCTCGGTTCCGCTCGGGTGAAACAAGAGCAGCGACACACCGGCCGTGGCAAAGCCGAGCGCTCCGAATCCGAACGCTCGCGCCCAGCGGGCGGCCTGCTGCCCGTCTTCCTCGAGCTGTTTGTCGGCTGCCGAGAAGCCCGGGCTGCCGTCAGCCTGAGCTTCGTCGATGCGCGATTCGAGGTCCGCTTGGCGATTCGCAGCCACCCCGGCGAAGTACGCGGAGCCGACGGCGGCGGCGACCGAGGCCCCGACGGCGGACCAGCAGCGATCCTGTACGGAGTCCAGTAGGGCCTTGTCGGCTGAGTGGCGGGAGGCGCTGGGAGGGCGGTCGCAGGAGGTTCGATGACGGTCGCAGGAACCGGAACCGCCGGGGGCGTCGGTTCGGGGCATTCGCGCTCGAGCTCTTCGCCGAGCTTGCGCGCTTCGTCCTGGCGCGTGCCACGACCGGCCATCAAGTACTCTCGGTAGCTTCGCGCCGCCTCACGACAGTGGTGAAGCTCGCGGTGGAGCTCCCCCAGGTTGAAGAGAAGCTCCGGTCGCCGTGAAAGCTCGTACGACTCCTGCATGAGCGCGAGCGCGCCGGCGATGTCGCCCGCGACGTAGCGAGCTTCCGCCTCGCGGAACAGCTCGGCGGCGCGCGCGTCCTCGCGAGTGTCCTCGGGCGCTGCATCGGCGCCGGCGTCGCTCGATTCTCCGGCAAGGGCCGGCAGCGAAATGGACGAAAAAAGGACGAGCAGCGCGCCGACTCGAAGGCGCCGTTGCTCTCGCTGGCTGGCTCTGCTGGACATCCCGCGATTCCTTCCGTATCCCTGCGCCGCCCGGCGGGCATCGTCGGTGCCTGCCTCTGCCCGAAAGATAGCCCTTCGACGGCCGGACTGTCTCTGATGATCTCTTGGCGATGCGAGTGAGCGTGGTGCGGCGACGTCCGCGCCGGAGGCCGTGTTAAGCTCCCGAGCCGATGCCGAAGCATTCAGGGCGAAAGCGCCCGAGCCACGCACCCCGGACTCTGGCGGGTGACGAGCATCCGCACCTTGCCCAGCAGGTGATGCGAAAAATCAAGGCTCCGCACCTGCCCGTCCTCGTCGTGCTGACTGGAAACGAGCTCGGAACCCGCGTCGTCGTCGATCGCTCCCTCACCATCGGCCGCGCGCCCGACGCCGATCTCACCCTGAGCGACCAACTGATCTCGTGGCACCACGCGCGGATCGAGGACCGCGGCGACGGTTGGGCCCTCTTCGACCTCGAGAGCACCAACGGCACGACCGTCAACGGCGAAACCAAGGCCGAGTTTCTGCTCCAGACCAACGATCGCATCGTCTTCGGAGCGACCGCCGTCTCCTTCGAGAAGGAAGACGCCCTCAAGCTCGATTACAACGAAGCCGTCGAGCGCCTCCTCAACATCGACGACCTCTCCGGCCTGCTCGTCCGCCGCAAGTTCGACGCCGACTTCGCCGCTCTTCTCGACGCCGCCCGCGCCGCGAAAGAGCCGCTCGCCCTCCTCGTCATGGACATGGACGGCATCAAGAAAATCAACGACACCCACGGACACCTCTTCGGCGCCCACGTCATCGGCCAGGCCGGCCAGATCATCGCCACCACCATCCAGGGCCGCGGCATCGGTTGCCGCTTCGGCGGCGATGAATACCTCGCCGCTCTGCCCAAGCTCGACGCGGACGGCGCCGCGGAAGTCGCGGACAGCATCCTGCGCGCGATCAATACGACGCCGTTCGTGAAGGACGGGATCACGCTGAAACCCGGAATTTCCATCGGTCTCGCCGCGTTTCCCGCGGACGCGGCCGATCCGGAATCGCTATTCCAGCGGGCAGACGAGGCGCTCTATCGTGCGAAGCAGGGCGGCAAGAATCAGGTTTCGCGCTGAGCTCAGGGCTGGATGCTTCGCCGCAGTACCGTTCCGTGCCGAATGAATCCGGAGAGTCCTCCGGGAAGCGCCTGGCGCGCCGACCACTGCATGAGGTCCTGGCTGTCGCTGTAGAGATACTGGCTCGAAGTGTAGCCGTCGACCAGCATGCGCCAGGTGCCGTTCGCTAGCTGGAACAAGCACGGGCCTTCGACTGCGGTCGAGCCCCAACCCGCCCAGTTGCCGGTGCCGACGAAGGTGTAGGGGCCCTCGAGCTCGCTCGCGGTGGCATGCTCGATGATCTTGCTGTTCTCGTTCTTGGTGAACGCGTGGTAGGTCGCGCCGGAACGGACCACGAACGTGTCGATGTAGTTCGGCTGAATGCCCTGCATCTGCACTCCGCCGTCCCAGCTCATCAGGTCGTCGCTCGTCGCCGTGAAGAGGTGGGGGGTGAAGTTGCCGTAATTGTTGCCGTTTCCGGTGGTGGAAATCGAGATGATCACGTGCAGGGAGCCGTCCTCGACGAACCACTCCGGCGCCCAGCTGCTCGTCGCGTTGTCGCGCGTGGGCACCGTCGTGAGGAAGGTCCAGGTCTCGAGATCGGTGCTGTACGCGATGCCGAACGCCTTCTCCCGCCAGCCGGTGGTGTAGACGATGTAGTAGCGCCCGTCGTCGTGCAGCATCACACTCGGGTCGCGGACGAGCTGCGAGCCGGGCGGTGTGTACGCAGGGCCTTCGACGAGGTCGAAGTTGCGCCCGTTGTCCGAGTGGTAGACGTACATGTTGCTCTCGCTCTCGTTGGTGAAAGCGGTGAGCACCCAATCGTAGGTCACCGGACCCGAACCGCCGGTTCCGGCGCCCGTGCCCGCAGCTCCGCCGTTGCCGGCCGCACCCGCGCCGCCCGCGCCAGCACCGCCCGCGCCGCCGGTTCCGGCGTTCGTTCCGCCCGCTCCGCTTCCGCTCGAACCCGCTGCACCGCCGCGAGCGCCGGCGTTCCCGTTGCCTGCGCGGCCTGCGTTGCCGCCGCTCGTGCCGGAGAATCCTCCGCCGCCGAAGCCGCTGCTGCCGCCCGTGCCCGCCGCGGTTCCGCCCGTGCCGCCGCCAGCGCGCGCACCGCCCGCGGCAGAATCGCCGCCAGTGCTGAAATTGCCGCCGCTGCCCGCCGCGGTCGTGCCTCCAGCACCGCTCGTGCCTGCCGTGTTCGATGCGCCGGCCATCGCGGCTGCTCCCGAATTTCCCGCCGCGGAAGCGTCGTCGCCCGCAGTGTCGTTGCAGCCCGAAGCCGTGGCAACGAGCGACAGGGCCGCGCCGAGGATGCCGATTCCGTATCTCACTCGCTGGAGTTTACGCGATGCGGCAGCCGTTGCCGAGCGGTCCCGGCGGTGCTCCGTATTTCCTTTGCGCGGGACCGAGCGGCTTGCCGCGCGCACTGGCTCGTGGTTTGGACTTGCGCGCCATGACGTCTCTCGATCGCTTCGGGCAGCTCACTCTTCTCCTCCTCGTCACCGGCGCACTCGGCGGTGGCGCGGGTTGCTCGACGGGCTCGGGCGACGATTCCGACGACGCCGCGGCGGCGGGCACGTCGAACGCCGGCACGTCGAACGCCGGCTCCGCCGGGACCGATCCCG
>DASXWF010001422.1:0-2505 GCA_036503835.1 Polyangiaceae bacterium
CTCGGCTTCTTGCTGCGGTTTCAGGTCACGGGGGCGTTCGACCTCTTGAAGACGAACTTGCGGGAGTTCACCTGGGGCGGGGACGAGCCGACGGACGATACGTCGCTGTTGATGTCGCTCGCGGTGCGCGGCGAGTTCTAAATCACCGGCCACGCATCGGAGACACGCCCGGAACGCTCGTGCTCGTGCTCGTGCTCGTGCTCGTGCTCGTGCTCGTGCTCGTGCTCGGAGTCGTATTCGGACGCGTTCTCGTGCTCGAAGGGGGTAGACGCCGCAGTTTCGGAGAGCGCTCCAAACCATCGGCTACCGAAGCAATGAGCTCGATCGCAGCCCGGTACACATCCAGTCTTTCATGGTCGAGAGCCACGTAAGCTCATCGGCCCACCCGTTGGCCCAGTTGCTGGCAGAGCCAGTCACGATGACGAGTAGGAGCACGAGCACGAGCACGAGCACGGGCCACCAGAGGGGTCGCCGATGCGCGGCCGGTCATTTAGAACGCGTCTTCGCCCGTGAGAGCCTTCCCGAGCACGAGCGTGTGCACCTCGTGCGTGCCCTCGTAGGTATAGACACTCTCGAGGTTCAGCATATGGCGGATGACGGGGTACTCGAGGAGGATGCCGTTGGCGCCGAGCAAGCTTCGGGCGCGGCGGGCCACTTCGAGCGCCATGGCGACGTTGTTGCGCTTGCAGAGGGAGACTTGCGGGGGCGCGAGCTTTCCGAGGCGGCGCTTGAGGCGCGAGTAGTGCAGAGCGAGGAGCTCGGCCCGGACGATCGCCTCGGCCATGTCGGCGAGCTCCGCCTGGACGAGTTGCTTTTTGGCGATGGGGACGCCGAACTGGACGCGCTCTTTCGTGTAGCCGAGGACGCAGTCGAAGCAGGCCTTGGCCGCGCCGACGGCGCCCCAGGAGATGCCGAGGCGCGCTTCGTTGAGGCACTTCAGCGCGGCGCCGAGGCCGGGCTTGTGTTCGAGCGCCGCGTCCGCCGGCACGCGGCAGCCGTCGAGGTGGAGGGCGCCGGTTTCGCTCGAGCGCAGGCTCATCTTGCCGTGGACACGCGAGGTCTCGAAGCCGCGTAGGCCGCGCTCCAGGATGAAGCCGCGCACGGAGTCGGCCTCGCCGCCGTCGACCTTGGCCCAGACGATCGCAACGTCCGCGAAGGGCGCGTTGGTGATCCACATCTTGGTGCCGGCCAGGACGAAGTCGCTGCCGTCGCGGCGGGCACGAGTCTTCATCGAGCCAGGATCGGAGCCGCTGTCGGGCTCGGTCAGGCCGAAGCAGCCGATCAGGCGGCCACGCGCCATCTCCGGCAGGTAGCGCTGCTTCTGCGCTTCGCTGCCGAAGGCGTGGATGGCGTGCATGGCGAGGGAGCCCTGGACGCTCGCGAAGCTGCGCAGGCCGCTGTCGCCGTATTCGAGCTCTTGCAGCACGAGGCCGTATTCCACCGGACTCATCCCCGCGCAGCCGTAGCCCTCGAGGCTCGCCCCGAGGGCGCCGAGCTCGGCGAGCTCGAGCACGAGGTCGCGCGGGAACTCCTCGTTCGCGTAGAGCTCGGCGGCGCGGGGCAGGTAGCGCTCCGCGACGAACCGGCGCACGCTATTTCGAACCAGACGCTCGCCTTCGTCGAGCTCGTCGCCGATGGCGGAGAGTTGGTCGAGGTCGCTCGACGCCGTCAACCGCGTCCCTCGCGAAGGCCGTGGCGTCGCGCGAGGTCGTAGAGGTGCTTGCGATCCATCTTGGCTTCGCGCGCGGCGGCGCTGATGTTGCCGCCGTGGCGATCGAGCAGCCAGGCCACGTAGCGGCGCTCGAAGTCGGACTCGAACTGCTCGCGGATGTCGCGGTAGCTCTTGCCGGCGTCGAAGCTCGGCGGCGCGTGCGGCTCCGCCGTCGCGGCGACGGGGAGATCGACCAGGCGCACCTCGCGCTCGCCGCCGGCGGTCGCGATGTAGATGGCGCGATCGAGGACGTTTCTGAGCTCGCGCACGTTGCCGGGCCAGTCGTGCGCGGTGAGCGCGGCGATCGTGGTGGGGCTGAGGGTCATGGCGCCCGCGCTCGGATCGCGGCGGCGCGCGAGATCGAGGAAGCGATCCACGAGCGGGGGGATGTCCTCGCGCCGGCTGCGCAGCGGCGGAACCGTGACGGGCACGACCGCGAGGCGAAAGTACAGATCTTCGCGGAATTTCCCGCGCTCGACCTCGGCGCGCAGGTCGCGCTTGGTCGCGGCGACGACGCGGGCTTCGGCGCGCAGGGTGCGGTTGCCGCCCACCCGGCGAAACTCACCGGCCTCGAGCACGCGCAAGAGCTTCGGCTGCACGTCGAGCGGGAGCTCGCCCACCTCGTCGAGAAACACCGTGCCTCCATCCGCCGCCTCGAACAGGCCCGGACGACTACGGTCGGCGCCGGTGAACGCGCCGCGCTCGTGGCCGAACAGCTCGCTCTCGAGCAGGGTCTCGGGGAGCGCGCCGCACGCCACCTTCACGAGCGGCCGCTCGCTCCGCGGCGAGAGGTG
>DASXWF010001423.1:0-2405 GCA_036503835.1 Polyangiaceae bacterium
CTGCTCGCGAGCGACGAACCGGCGTGTGCGACGCTGTTCTCCGCGACTGCCCTCGCCGTCGCCCTCCTCATCGATCCCGACGCCACCCGCCGCGGCAACCCGAGCCCCCCTTCCGTCGCCACCTTCGACGTTCCGGAGGCGCCTTCCCTCCCGCCCGCGACGCTCCCGCTCCCGGCGCCGCCACCGGCACCACCCGCGGCCGACACGAGCGCAGCCCCGAAGCTCGAGCGAGAGCCGGTCGCGTCCACGAGTGCGCTCGCGGTTCTCGCGCTCGGCTTCGGTCCCGGCGATGCGATCGGTGCGGCCCTCCACGTGGCCGGCAAGCCGAGCCGGCGCTGGGGCTTCGCCGCCACCGCCCTCTACGTCTCGCCCTCCGAAACGACCGAGCAGGGCGTTTCGCTCTCGGCGGGCGCCACGACCTTCGGCGGATTCGTGACGTACAGTCCTTTTCCGGACGTCGCGAATGTCACCGTCGAAGCGGGTCCCTGGCTCGGCGTACTCCAGGCGCGCGTGCTCCCGCCGGCCCCGGGGCCGGAAACGACCTTCCAGGTCGCCAGCGGGGACTATGTGTTCGCGGCGCTCAGCGCGGGCGCCGGTCTCGAAGCCCATGTAACTCCATCGATTTTCATCACGACCCGGGCGCTCTTGCTCCTGCCGCTCATCCGGCATCGACTGACACTTTCCGTGGAAGGCGTGGACGGACCCGTCATGACGGAGCTCTGGACACAGCCGGCGCTCGCGGCAGCCCTGAGCGCGGGCCTGGGTCTTTCGTTTTTCTGAAGGGCCGCGCCCGGTCGGGGCACTCAACCTGCGTGGAGCTCTTGCTCACGTCCAGCATCACCGAGCAGGCGAGCGGCGCAGAAGGCGCGGGCTTCGACGTGGGCACGCTCTACCGCGATCACGCCGATTTCGTGTGGCGCTCGCTCCAGCACCTCGGCGTGCGGGACGCCGACCTCGAGGACGCGCTGCAAGAGGTGTTCGTCGTCGTCCACCGCAAGCTGCCTGGATTCGATCGGCGAAGCCGCCTGACGACCTGGCTCTTCGGGATCTGCCTGCGCGTCGCCGCTCGCCAGCGCCGCCGCGCCTACTTCCGGCGCGAGACGCAGGCCGAAACGCCGCCCGAGCGCGTCGAGCTCCACACTCCCGAGGATCGAGCGCTCACGCTCGAGCGACAGCGCCTGCTCGAGCGCGCGCTCGCGCGCCTGTCGCTGGAGCAGCGCGCCATCTTCGTGTTGTTCGAGCTCGAGGGCAGGCCCTGCCAGGAGATCGCCGAGCTCGTGGGCATACCGCTCGGCACCGTGTACTCGCGCCTGCACAAGGCGCGCAAAGACGTGACGCACGCGCTCGCGAAGGCGGGCGCGATTCCGAAGAAGGTGACGCCATGACGGAGCCTCGTCGCTGGCTCGATGATCCGGACGCTCCCGCCGAGCTGCGCGAGCTCTTGGAGAGAGCTCCTCGCGGGCGGCCGCTCGACGGCGGGACGCGCTCGCGGCTCGGCCGTCGCGTCGCTCGCTATGCCGTGATTCCGCTCTCCGCCGCCACCTGGCTCAGCGTGAAGTCCGCGGCCGCGCTCGGCGTCGCCGCAGGGGTCGCGACCGCCGGCGTCGTCGCCGTGGTCGAGCGCACGGTACTTTTGCCCGAGCGCCCGCCGGCCGCGAAGGCGGCGCAGCGGCCCGTCCCTTCACCGGCGCAGCAGCCCTCGCGGGTCGAAGCGCCGCTCGCTCCACCGGCGGCGAGCGCGGAGCTCGTACCCGCGCCCGAGCTGCCGCGCGCTCCCGTCACGCCCGCGGCACCGGTGGCGCCGGCAGCCGCGGAGCATCCGGAGGCGACGTCCGGGGGCGGCCTCGCCGAGGAAACCCTGCTGCTCGAGCGGACGCGCCGTGCCCTCGCCACGGCACCGGCCCTGGCGCTGGAGCTCACGCGCGAGCACACGCGGCGCTTTCCGAAGGCGGCGCTGCGGGCGGAGCGCCAGTTGCTCGAGATCGAAGCGCTGTACCGGACCGGACAGCGCGACCAGGCGCGAGCCCTCGGCGAGCGTTTGCTCGCGAGCGGCAACGACGATCTGTACGCGGAGCGCGTGCGGCGGCTGCTCGTCAGAATCGAGCGTGGACAATGACGGTGACGCGGCGCTGGCTGGGCTTGTTCCTGTGCGCCCTACCCGCGTGCGTCGTGGACAGTCCGCTCGCGCAGCGCACGCAAACGGCGGAGGGGATGTTGATGAGCGAGGTCGACGACTGGTGCACGAGGGCGTGTACCCGCTTTGCCGACTGCGAGGGGTCCTCCGCGTGCGACTGCGACGCGGACGGGGACAGCGCGGGCCCGGCACCGGAGCAGGCCGATCCGCCCGACGACTACTGCCAATGCCCTCCCGACGACTACCTCGAGGAGTGCCTCGAGGGCTGCGA
>DASXWF010001424.1:0-1785 GCA_036503835.1 Polyangiaceae bacterium
TCCGGAGGCGGTCGCGGCGCTCGAGCCGGACGTCGTTTGTTTTCAAGAGCTGTGGGAGACCCGTCACGCCGCGAGCATCTCCAATGCATTTGCCGCGCGAGGGCTGCGTCATGCTCGGCACTTCGACGGGCCCGGCGGGCGCACGGGACTCTTCGTCGCGTCCAGGTGGCCCATTCGCGAAGCAGCGTTTCGCCCGTTCTCCGTCGGCCGGATGCCGCATTCCCTGTGGCATCTCGACTGGATGGTCGAAAAGGGCGTCGCGGACGTGCTCGTTCGGACTCCGGCAGGTGACGTTCGACTCGAGAACATGCACCTCCAGGCGCAATACCGGACGGATGCCTACGGGGCCGAGCGTCTCGCTCAGGCCATCGAGCTCGTGCTGGGTGGTCGCGGGCGCACCGATGAGGCGCTGCTCGTCGTGGGGGACTTCAACGGCCGAGGCGACGAGCTTCCGCGCCGGGCGTTGCGGGACCTCGGAGAGCTGGAGGATGCGAACCCCCAGTCGAGCGAGGACAGCGTGTACGCGCGGGGCGGCCGAGAGCTCGCCGTCCGCATTGCCGGGGCGAGAGCCGCGCTGAGCGAGGGATTTCGACTCGAGGACGGGGTCACGCGGCCGCTTTCTGATCACGCCGCCGTCGTCGTCGACCTCGAGCTCTCGCCCTGTTCGCCGTGCGAGCGAGCCCGCCGGAACGTGAGCGCGACACGAAGCGCTGCGACCGCCTCGCTCGAGCGCGCCGCGGACGTGACACCGCTACGCGCGACGCTCGCGATTCTTGCTGCTGCGGCGCTGCTCGTGTTCGGCGTGGCGCTCGGGCGTCAGTCGATCGCGGCTGCCTCTCGACGCCGGATCGTCTTGCGCAGGCTCGGCTTCGCCCTCCTCGCGGCCGGTTTCGTGTGGTGCTTCTACCTCGGGACCGTCTACTACCCGACTCGCGCGAAGCTGCTCCGCAGGATCGCCGCCGAGCTCGTCCGCTTGCCGGCGCGCTGATTCAGTCGGTGGCCTCGAGGAACCCAGGGCCCCCAGGGACCCAGGAGTTCGAAGGGCCACGCGAAGCCGGAGCCCACGCCGGGGTTCGCCGCGGCGCGCCCGGAGCAGAAGCGCGGTTGCGGCTGCCGCTTCGCCGGCACCGAACGCTCACCCCTCTCGTTCCTCCTGGCGGTGGGAGCCGTTCGCCTTTTCGTCCTCCGGCGGCGCGCGCGAACGTGAGGTGACGGCCGCCCGTCGCTCTCCTAGACTGCTTCTACCCGTGATCCTTACCTCAGCGAGAGCGACCGTTGGCGTGCTGTTCTCGGCGTTCGTGCTGGGAGCTTGTGGCGGAGGCCAGGCCTTGACGGCGGGTGTCCCGGCGACGGCGGAGCCTCCGCCCGCGGCGCCCCCGCCGTCGGGTGAGCCAGCGGCGCCGGCCGGGGAACTCGACGCGCTGGTCCACGATCTCGAAGTCTCGGCGCAGCGCATCGACGCGGAGCTCGTTCGCAAGCGTGAGGAAGCACTCGCCGCAGCCGACGACCGATCGGCTCCGACCAGCGAAGGCTCGGCAGAACGCGGCGGTGCCGCTGCGCCCTCGAAGCCCAGAGTCTCGAAGGCGCCCGCGCCCGCCGCCGCACCGAGCGGTCCTGGCAACGCGGCTCCGCCCGCGCCCGCGCCCGCCCCCGAACCCCAGGCCACGGTTGGCGGCCCCTGCGACATCATGTGCCGCGCTCTCGCCTCCATGGAGCGCTCCGCCACCCGTATCTGTGAGCTCACGAGCGAGAGTGACGAGCGCTGCGTCTCCGCCCGCGCGCTGG
>DASXWF010001425.1:0-7557 GCA_036503835.1 Polyangiaceae bacterium
TTCGGCCGGCGTCGCGGCGGCGGGCGAGTTTCCCTGCGCGACGTCGCGGTACTGATCGAGCTCGTCGTCGGTGAGCGGCCGGCGCAAGGCGCGGCGGCCGAAGTCGGCGAGGAAGCCGTCGAGGCACGTCGTCGTCAGTTCGCTCTCGGTGGCGCACTCGCCGGCGAGCGCGGTCAGGTTCGTTTCGTTGCCCGTGGCGGCGTCGGCGACCGCGACCGCGACGTTGAAGTACGCGGTGACGTGGTTGGCCGAGATGCGCTTGTCGAGGCCGCGGAAGGACTGGAGGCTGTCGTCGGGCACCGCGGCGAGCAACGAAGTCAGGCTTTCGGACAGATCGCCGAGACCGCTCGCGGCCAGGAGATCGCGCACAGTGTTCCGATACTGGACGGTCGAGAGCTTGTTGAGCGGGGTGACGCCGGGCTCCGGAGCGTCGGCCGGGCACTCGCCGAAGAGGCTCGGGTCGGTGACGCCGCTGGTGCCGCCGGAACCGGGCGCGTTGCCGGTCCCGCCGCTGCCGTTCTCGGTGCCACCGCTGCCGTTCGACGTCCCACCGCTGCCCTTGCCCGCGCTGCCACCCTTGCCGTTGCCGCCGCTGGTGCCGGTCCCGTTGCCCGAGGACGCACCTTCACCCACACCGGCGCCGGTTCCGTAGGAGCCGCCGCTGTCCGGTTGATCGGCGAGCTCGATCGAGCCAGTGCACGCGGCGAGGAGCGACGCCACCACCGGTAACCCCGCGATTTTGCAGAGCTGCGCCACGGAGGTCGTGCGCGCACGCGAAAACGACGAGAGAAAGGGGGGCATGCCTTCCCAGTACGAGCCGCGAGCCGGCCGTCGCGGCTCAACGCGCTCGGCCCCCCCGCTGCGCGCGGCCGCTGGGCCCCACTTCCCGAAATTGCGCAAGCGCGCCATGTCTGCGACGAAGACGGTGAAACGGAAGCCTGCGACGAAGACGGTGAAGCGGAAGCCTGCGACGAAGGCAGCGAGTGCGAAGGTGAAGGCGAGGTCGGCGACCGGGCGCGGTTCGTCAAGGAGACGGCCGGCGGCACGCCGTCGTCGAGCAGTGCTGGATCGCGTTTGTCGTGCAGGGTGCGTCGATGTATGGCTGGTGTATGGCACGCAAGCTGAGCACCACGGTCAGGCTCGATCCCGAGGACGCCGAAGCGCTCGAGCGAGCACGGAAGGACGGGCACTCGGCGTCGGATCTCATCCGGAACGGGTTACGAGTGGTCGCGGCTCGCTATTACCGCGGCCGGCGGCCTCCCGCGACACGGTTGCTGTTCGTGAGCGATTCGAAGCTCGGCGCGGAGTCCGAGCTCTACAAGAAGCTCAAGGACGACCGGTGAAGGGGGCGCTCGTCGCCGATACCGGCGGCTTGCTCCACGCGATCGCCGCAACCCCTTCAGGTGGCGCCCGCCATCCGACCTTCGAGAAAGCTCTCATCAGCGCGTCACGCGTACTGGTTCCGTCGCTCGTGCTCGCGGAGATCGACTATTTCTTACGGGACCATCGCGACGTGATGCGTGCGCTTGCAGCGGAGATCTTCGACCCCAAGACGACGTACGAATACGTGAGCACCACGCCGGAAGACGTGGCACGTGCTCTCGTTCTCGACGCTAGGTTCGCGGAGCTGGAAATCGGTCTTGTCGACGGCGTCGTCGCTGCGGTGGCGGAGCGGACGGGGACCCTGCGGGTCCTCACCACCGACCGCCGGGACTTCGGCGCGATTCGAGTGGGGCCACGCTGGGACCGCGCCCTGGTCCTGGTGCCCTGACCGCGAGCTTGGCCGCCGTTCTCGCCGGCGCAGCCGCGAGGGGCGCCCCTTGCGGCCCTTGCGCTCAGCGCAGATCGTACACGTCTTCACGCTGCCGTTCACCGGAAGGGGACGCGCTCGGCGATCCGGTGGGGATTGCAGCGTCCGACTGCGGGCGAGGCGGCACGCGCGCCGCGGGCTGGCGCGAGCTGCTGCTTGGTTGTGGCGCGCGAGCGGAGAGCGCGATGCTCGTGATGCTGCTGGACGGGGGCGGATGGGGCATCACGGGCGCGGGATCGAGGCGTGGTGCGGGTGGGCCGGCGCTCGAGCCTGCGTCCTGGACGGCCGGGCGAGCCGGCTCGGACGGGCGCGAACGAGCCCAGAGGAGGAGCGCGCCGGCGTTGAGCGCGAGGAGCACCGCGACGAGTGCGGTGACAGGGGCGCGCGAGGTGCGGCTGCCGCGTGCGCTCGCCACGCCCGTCAGGTCCTGCGAGAGGAGGCTCGATCCTTTCGAGCTCGGCGCCGCGGCGGCGGCCGGCGTTGGTTCGAGCAACGGCGCCGGGACCGGGCCTACCTTCACGTCGAGTACGCGCGCCAGGGCGCGCGCCGCTTCTCCCGCGCTCGCGAAGCGCTCGGCGGGCTCGCGGTTCACGCAGCGGAAGAACCAGTCGTCGAAAGCCGGAGCGAGCTCCACCGTCGAACCCAGCTCGCGCGCGCGCTCGCTCGCTCGCACGAGCGGCAAGGTCAGGACCTCGCCGAAGATCTGGGAGCGCCCCGATTCCGTCTGCGCCCCTCTCCAGTAGGAACGACCGGTCAACAAGTAGAAGGCCACCAGGCCGAACGCCCAGATGTCGGTGCCGGGAGTCACGGGGCCGCCCGAGGCCTGCTCGTAAGCCATGAACTCGGGCGTCGCGCGCAGGATGCTGCTCGACTGATGGTCTTCCGACAGCATCTTGGCGGCGCCGAAATCCAAAATCTTGATCCAGGCCGTGCCGTCTTCACGCTGCGTCAGGAACAGATTGGCGGGTTTCAGATCGCGGTGAACGATCGGAGCCGGATTGCCGTCGGCGCCGGCGACGCCGTGCACCTTGTCGAGCCCGAGCGCGACCTGACGCAGGTACTCCGCGGTTTCGCTCGCGCTCACGGGCCCGTGATTGCGCACGAGCTCGGCCAGGTTCGTGCCGGACAGGAGCTCCATGGCGACGAACACCAGGCTCGATTCGGGGTCGATGCCCGCATCGTAGACCTGAACGATGTGTTCGCTGTTCACACGCGACGCGATACGCGCTTCGGCGAGCAGGCGATCGACGGAGATGGCGTACAGGTGCGCCGTCAGGAGCTTCAGCGCGACGCGGCGTGCCGTCGAGAGTTGCTCCGCGACGTAGACGACCCCGAAGCCGCCGCGCGCCAGCGCCGAGACGATGCGATACCGCTCGCCGACGAGGGTCCCCGGGGGGAAGGCTTCGCGTAGGTCGGCGCCCATCGAGACTCAGCTCCGCCTCGCGTAGCGCACGGCCCGCCGGCGACGCACCAAAAGCACGGCGAGCGCGCCGCCCATGAGGCCCACCCGGGCGGGATCGCGCTCTCCGGCCCCGAGCGTGCAGCCCGACCGAGAGCGCGCAGGTGCGACCGGTGCCTCTTCTCGACCCTCGATGCGCGGCGTCTGCCCCGCCGCCTCGAAGGCGCGCTCGAGGAGGCTCGCGAGGGGCGCGAGCTTCGCGAACGAAGCGCGCGTTCCCGGCTGCGTGCAGTCGCCGGCGAAGTTGTAGGAGAAGACGCCCGCGACGGCGCCGCTTTCGTCGCTCAGCGCCGGGCCTCCGCTGTCGCCGTCGCAGGGGCCGCCGTCGAGCACGAAGGTTCGCGGGGCGATGGTTCCGGCGCCGTCCGCGGTATCGTCGGGGCCTACGTCGAGCACGGCGATGTCGGAGCGGCGGGCGCGCGGGGTGTCGCGCCAGTCGTTTTGGCCGTAGCCGATCACGGTCATGCGCTCGCCCCTCACGACGGGTTGCTCGAGGCGAACCGGTATCTTGCCGACCGGTAGCGCCGTGTCGAGCACGACGAACGCGAGATCGTCAACGCACACGACCGTGGAGCCGGATCCGAGCACGCTCGTCCCGCGTGCCGCTACCCCGGAAGCCAGCTCGGTGCCGAAAATCACGTCGATACCCCCTGGATCCACGGTTTCGCCGATCCAGCCACCGGTCGGTCCGGGCCCGAGGCTCCCGTCCGGACGACACCAGAATTCGTCGGGGCCGTCGTACACCGCGACGCAGTGGAGCGCGGTCAACACCAGGTTCGGCGCGAGCAGAACGCCGCTGCAAGAGACGTCTTCGTAGGGGTCCGGCTGGTCGACGCGAAGGCGCACGACGAAGTCGTCGACCGCTCCGGAGATTTCGCCGCCCGAGACTGCCTCGCCGTGCGAGGAGAGGCTCGATTCGGGCACGCCGGCGCAGGACGCGGCGAGCACCCCGAACGTCGCGCCGAGCCGACGCGCGCTCATGGTTCACCGAACTCGAAGCAGGGGAAGGTTCCCTCCAAGGTTCCATCGACGAGACGCAGCACGTCGGTGTGCAGGGTCTGCGACTCGTCGACGCACCACACGGTGCCCGGCTCTTCCCGAGCGCCGGTTTGCGGGTCGAAGTTCGGCGGTCCCATCGCGCCGTTCAACACGATGCTGCTTCCAGGCGTTTCGAGCTCGACGAACGCCGGCCGCAGATCGTCGGGGCCGACGTCGAACGCCAGGCGACCGGAGAGCAAGCGCTGCATGCCGTTCGCGAGATCCGAGCCGAGCAACGGGACGACGGTGCCGGCCGCGGCCGCGGCGTAGATCAGGTAGTAACCCGCGTCGTAGAAGTTTTCGTAGCCGCGCGTTCCGGCGAACGCGGGAAACGCGGCGTCGAAGCGAGCCTGGTAGTCGTCGTAGACGGTCTGGTCGAGAGCAGCGGCGAAGTTGACGCCGGCGATCCGCGTGTAGAGCTCGGGGAATTGCACGAGCGGCGGACGGATCAGGTCGGTTTGGATATGCCACGGCGAGAGCAGGTAGAACGGTTCGAAGTCCCGCGTTCCCGTCTCGAGAGCCGGAAGGATGGTGGTGAGAAACTCGTCGGTCGCGATGCCGAGGATGATGTGCGGCGAAAGCGCCCGCAGCAGCTGAATCTGCTCGGTGTAATCCGGGACCTCGTTCGCCAATACGGAGGAAGGGATCGACACTTCGCGGAAGGTTTCGGGCGGGTTCTCGCGCGCGGGAAGGCCGTTGATTTTCAGAATGCCGTCCAGCAGCGCGCCGGACAGGCTGGACATCACTCGGACGTCGTGCGTGGTGACGAGCCCCACGCGAACGGGATCGCCGGCGGCGATGCGCCCGCTTTCCCGCAGATGCGCCACGGTGCGATCGAAGAGCGGGCCGTAGGTGGGCGCGACTTGTTCGCCGCCGGGCAGCATGTGCCAGACGAGCCCGTTCTCGCGCAGCTCGACCAGCGAGCGATCGGCTTCGAACGCGCTCATGAAGAAGACGTGATTCTCGCTGCCCTTGCGCCGGAAGGCGTACTCGAGATCTCCCGACTCGAGCGCGGCGAGCACCCCGGGCACCTCCAGCTCGTCGATCAGATGATCGATCGCGCGATCGAAGCCTTCGGGCTCGTCGTAGAGGTTTCTGCAAACGACCGCCAGCACCGGCCTGCGCTTGCCGCCGGCTGCCGGAATCCCGCCCACCTCGCGGGTGACCTCGGTCAAGACCAGGTCGTAGTTCTTCGATTCGATGCCGAAGAGCTCGGGAGGAACGGAGGTGAAGACGCCGAAGATCACCGGGTCCGGTTCGGAGCGACGCAAATTCTCGAGCCAGCCCCGATCCGTCTGCGGCAACGCGAGCGGGCACTCGGGCGTCAAGAGCCTCACGCACTGACCGCCGACGCAAGCGCTCGGATCGAACTCACCGGTCGCCTCCAGGCACTCGGCGTGGGTCGTGCAGGCAATCGGCGCTGCGCCCGAACCTCCCGTGGCACCCGTTCCGCCCGCCGCGTCGCCGCCCTTCCCGCCCGGACCGTCCTCGCCGCGATAGGAAGTCTCGGAGATACCGAGCACGGCGTTGCACGAAAGCGCCGACGCGGCACCCAGCCACGCGAGAGCGCGTCTCGCCGCCCGCCCTTTGCGCACGCTCAGAATCCTCCCCGCACACCGACCACGACGGAGCCGGGATCGAACGCCACCCGAGCCTGAACCTTGGCGTTCCGTTTCGAAGCATCCGTCGAGTAGAAGATCACCGCGCACGCGCCCGCCGCCAGGCCTGCCAGTCCGAATCCCGTCGCCAGGTTTCCGAGGCGGCGCGCCTGATCCGTCTCCGTGAGTCCCGCTTGATTGCAAGCGTGGGACTCGTCGCAAAGCCCCTGCTCGTGCGCGTCGTCCCACTTCGACTTCGCGACGCCGGCGAGGATCGCGGAGGTCACGAGCGCCGCGCCTCCGACCCCGGCGGCGATCCACGTCCGCGCGGAAATGCCGGGCTGCTCGGCGACGGGCGCGGCCGGAACGGCACCCGGCGCGGGCGGGCGCCGAGGAGGCGTCGCGACGGCGCTCGGCACCGCGGCCAGCGCGGGAATGACGACCGTGCGAACCTGACCGGGCTGCGCCACGAGCACGGTGGTCGTGAACGGCGAATGACCAGGAGCGGTCGCGCGAATGACGTAGCTCCCCGGGTCGACGACGAGAGGAACGTGCAGATCGGACGGAGCGAGCTGTTCTCCGTTGCGCGTCACGACCACGCCCGGCGTTCTCGGATCGAGCTCGATCCGCAGGCGCACGAGGCGTGGCTGCAGCTCCTCCGCGCGGAGCTCGGCTTCGGCGGCTTGCTGCGGGCGCTCCTGGCTCCGCGCCAGGCGAGCCGCCGCGAGGTATTCCCCCCAGGCAGTCGCGGTCATGCCGGCGTCGGCGTGACACCTGGCCAGATTGAGCAGCGTGCCGGGCGAGGGTTCGAGGCGCTGGCTCTCCGCGAACCTGTCACAAGCTTCTGCGACTTGCCCGTCGGCGAGCAACTGCCGCCCTTCGCGAAACAAACTCTCCGCGGTCGACTCCTCTCGTGCCGACACCGAAAGGGGCAATGACAGGCATGCCGCCAGTACGGTGACGCTCAGGCAGAATGTCCGGCTCACTGCAAGTTCTGGAGGCACGCAATCAGCTCTGCCTGCTCCGGCGAGCAGGTCTCCGGCTTGGGAAAAGGCTCGCCTTCGCTGCACTCATAGCTCTCGACCGGTTCCTCGGCCATGCAACCCAACATGACATCGTAGGGAGCCAGGCACTCCGGGAACGACATCACCTGGTCCTCGCACCACGTTTTGACGCACGCCGCCAAGTCCGGCGGGCACGGCAGCTCCGCTTCGGTCGCGCAGATCGTTTCGCAAAGCTCCTGGCGCACGGCCGCGCTCCCTTCGGGTGGCGCACCGCCCTCACCGCCCTCGCTCGCGGTATCGCCGCCTGCACCCCCGCTCGGGTTGGGGACGTCGTCGGGACTCGGGTCCGCAGGATCGTTCGAGCAGCCGAGTGGGGGAACCACAAGAGACACCGCTACGCCGAACAGGACCCGTTTCATCGGCGGGCATCGTACTCAGGGGCAACGCCGGCGGAACAGCAATAGAAGCGTGACATTTATGCACGAATCCGGCCCGTAGACCTGAGGACGTTTCGCGAAGAGCGGAGGAATCGAGTTTCACTGTCGACGGCGGCGCGGGCGACGAATCCGATACACATTCAGACGATTGAGCAGCGTGCTGCGCGAAACGCCGAGCAGCTCCGCGGCGTGCGATTGGTTACCGCCACAT
>DASXWF010001426.1:0-9257 GCA_036503835.1 Polyangiaceae bacterium
CATCCTGAACTTGAGAGCCGCGCCGAGCTCGAAGAGCTGATCCCACGGCGTGAACGCGCCTGATTCGTCCTGCCGGCGCGACCAGATCAGACCGGTCTCGTCGAGCGCGAAGAGCTCGAGGCTTTGCTGCCCGTACACGCATTCGAGATCGACGAGCGGCGGCACGCTCGCCGAGCCGAAATCCTCCCACGCTCCGAACGGCGCGTTGAGATTCTCGGTGGTCTGGATGCTCGTCGCAGGGCGACCCTCGCCGTCGAACGTGAAAAGCTGCTGGCGTTCGTCGGGGCGAAGGCCGGCAGCGAGGATCGGTCCCGCGCCGCGCTTTGCCTCGAACCAGTCACCATAGGAAGCCCGGTCCTCTGCGCGGCGGTAACGAAAGTAAACGGTGCCGCGGTCGACCAGGTAGACGATGTTCTGGTCTTCCGGCCCGAGTGAGGTCGCAACATCGGTGGCTTCGGAATCGTTCCACGGCATCTGAAAGGGAGCCCAGGCGGTCCAGCCGAAGGTCTCGCTGGTCGTGAAGATGTTGCGCTGGTGGATCCGGCCGCAGCGACCGAGCATGAACACTTCGGGCTGACCGTCCTGCAGCCTTGCGCCTGCAGCACGCTTGGGCGCCGGCACGCTATCGAAGCAGGAAAAGTCGTAAAAATCGCGCCCGTCGCGGTCGTGGGTGAAGCTGACGACCACCGAGTCGCGGTCGCGCTTGCTCGCGAAGACGTGAAATCCCGTGTGGTCCCCAATACTCATTCCGACGACCGCGACGGCGTCGGCCGCGGGGGTCAAGAGGTAGCGACGTTCACCGGCATGACATTCGGGGCTCACGCTGTAGGGGTCACAGCGGGGCGGTGGATGGGTGCCGCCGGTGCCGGCCGCTTCACTGCCCGCCGCGCCGGTGCTCCCGCCGCCTCCCGCGGTGGTCATGCTCCCGGACCCGCCGCTCTCACCGCTCGCGTTGCCGCTCGTCCCGCCGTTCGTCGCGCCGTTCGTGCCGGCGCTCCCGGCGTTCGACGACGTTCCGCCGCCATCCATCGCGCCCGATTGCCCGGCGCCGCCTACCTCGCCGCCACCCGAGCCGCCGTTCGTCCCGTTCTTGCCGCCCCGTCCCGCGTTGCCCCCGGAGCTCGAACCCGACTGTCCACTCGTTGCTCCCGCGCTCGCCGCACCACGGCCACCGCCGGCGGGCCGCTCGCTCTCGCCGGCAGCGCCGCCGTCATCCGAGCCGGCTCCGGACGTGGCTCCGCCGAGGTTGCAGGCCGCGGCGCCCCCGCAGTCGTTCGGAAGCCGGCAGAGACCGGACTCGCACACACGACCCTCGAGGCAGTCGCCGTCGCTGGCACACGCGTGTTTGGACTGCGAGATCCCACACGATGCCGCGCCGACGAGGAGAGCGGCCAGGAGGACGGGCAACGAACCTCGCGCGAACATCAGAATTGCCCTCGAACCACCACGCCGCTCGGGACCAGAGAAAGCGGGCGAGCGGGCGAGCGCGCGTCTCGTCGTGGCGGCTCCGGCCACAACAGCAGCGCGGCGCCGGTGCCTCCGAGCGTGAGCGCCGCGCCCAAGCTCGTCCAGGCGACGGCCTGGTATCGGTTGTGGCGATTGCGAGCGTCCTCGGCCGGACGCTCGTACCGAGCATCTTCGTAATCGGAGCGAGCTTCGAGCGCGAGCCCCGTGAACACTACCGTCGCAATGGTCGCCACGGCGGCACCGGCGAGCAGGCCGGTGGCGACCGGACCGCGCCACCCCGAAGCCTTGCGATCGGATCGCGCGTTTGGCGCGGGCTCGGCCGGGGAGCGTGGCTCCGCATCGGCCGCGAAAGCCACCGGGACGAAGCCTTCGCGCTGACTCGTGAAGCCCAGGTAGAACGCGGGGCCGTAGCGCGTTCCGAAGAGACCGCGGCGCAAGGCCGCGTCGACGGAGCCACGCGCGCGATGGCGGGCCGGCTGGGGTTTGAGCGACGCGAGCGCGACCTCGCTGCCCGGTGCGCCCGAGAGCACCGCCTCACGATCGCCGCTCACGACGTAGAGGCGCTCGCTCGCGGGCAGGAGCAGCCGAAGATTCGCGCCCTTTTCGGGAAAGGCGTCCACGAGCCGCAGTCCGCTCTCCGATTCCACGTAGAAGGCTCCGGCCCAGACGCCCTCGCCGCGTCCGACCAACCGAAATGCGCTCGAGGAGCGGCGGTGCTCGAAGACCGGCGCTCGCAGATCGGACCGCGGCGGCTGCACGACGACCTCGAGCCGCGCGCGCGGGTCGTCGACGTGCAGGTTCGCCGCGGAGAAGAAGGCGGCGAGCTCGCTGTACTCGATCCGGCCGTCGGCGTTCACGTCGGCGGCGCCGCGCAGGCCCGAGAGGAGCTCGTGGGCGAACACGCCGCCGCGGTAGACGTCCCACTCGAAGCTCTGCGCCGAGGCGCTCGACGCCAGGATCGCCCCGACGTGCGGAAAGCGGTCGAGGGTCGATTGCGCGACGTAGGTCGCGACCTCGGCGGGGGTCAGCGGCTCGAGCGTGGCGTCGAGGTCGCGCGAGCGCACCACGGCGGCGGCGTGACACGCGTCGATGATCAGGTGGACGTGGCGCGCGCGCAGGCGCGAGAGCACCTTGGCGTAGAGCCAGTCGCGCGTGAGCGTTCCGTCGAACAACGCGAGCGCCGCGGCGCCGTTGGTCTGACGCACGCCGTGGCCGCTGAAGAAAAACACGAGCACCGGTTCGCGGCCGGCGGCGCGATCCTGCAGCATCGCCTCGTTCACGCGCTCCACCGTGCGCTCCAGCGCGGCGAGCGTCGGCGCCACCGCCGCGCGCGCCGCACCCGGGATGCGCGCCTGAGTCTCGGCGTCGGGCACCGTGAGCAGGAACGCTTGTTTGCTGGTCGGGCGCAGCAGCGAATACAGCTGCACGGCGTCGTCATCGGCGTAGCGCAGCTTGGAAAGCCCGCCGTCCTGGCTCGCGAACTCGGCGGGCGCCTCGTTCTGTCCGACCGCGATCGTGTAGAGCACGCGCTCCGGCGCCGGCGGTGCCGCGCGCGCGGGGGTGGGGAAACAGCAGGCGACGGCGCTCCAGAACAACAGCAGCCAGCGCCAAGGAAACCCCCGCGGAACCACGACGCGCTCCTTCATGGCTTCACCTCCAAAAGCGAATCGATGCGGTAAAAGCGCGCAGCTTCGCCGGCGACCAGCGCCGGCCGCGATTCCTTCTGCTTCAGCGCGAAGAGGTGAAGCTCGCAGCCGCCGATGCCGTGCTCGCTACCGATGCGCGCGGCCTGGCCGACGATCGTCCGAGTCTGGTTGGGGACGATTTCGGGAAGCGCGCCGCTCGCGGTGGGGAAGTACCAGATGCGCTCCCGCGAGGCGCACTCGGCGTACGCCGCGAAGAAGCCCGGCTCGGTCGCGCCTTCGATCTCGAAGATCAAGCGATCGCCCGTGCGACATTCACCCGCCGGTCGTCCCGGACAGGTCGCGAGCAGCAAGGGACCGCTCGGACCCTTGGCGACCAACCAAGACGACGAGGCGGCTTCGGAGGCGCCGGGAGCAGGCGCGCTCAGCCAGAAGACCGCTGCCGCGGCGGCCGGGAGCGCCGAAGCCGCGGCGAGCGCCGCCCAGAGGCGTCTCTTCCCCCCGCCAGCACGTCGCAGGGCTCCTTCGAGCGCCCGCTCGCGCTGGGCGCCCGAAAGTCGGCCTCGCGCCAGCAAGGAATGCAAAGAGTCGTCGTCCAAACCGGTGCCCTTCGGAGGGTAGAGGAGTGCCGATCGTCAGTACGGTTTGGGCCGCGCGCTTGGTTGAGAAAAATGCCGAGTCCGTTCGGCGAGCTCGGTTTCGCGAATTTCCCGCCTGAGCCCGTCGAGCAAGCGGCGCTCCAGGGTGCGCAGCGTCTGGCGGGAAATTCCGAGCGTCTCGGCAGCCTGCTCCTGCGACTCGGCCGCCAGGAAGCGGCGCTCGTGAACGCCCCGGAGCTCGGGCCCGAGCCGGCCTACGAAACGCCGGGTGATCGCGACGAGATCCGGGGGAAACGGCGCGTTGTCGGCCTCGCTCGTCAGGTGCCGCGCCTCGGCCAACGCCTCGAGATCGAAATCACCCGCGAGCTCACGTCCTCTGCTGCGGAGCCAGTCGACGAGCGCATTCCGCCCCAGCTGGCGAAGGAAAGGCCCGTACTCACGCTCTCCGTCGTAGGCGTCCCGGGCCTTCCTCGAAAAGGCCTTGGCGAAGATCTCCTGCACGAGGTCGGCGACGTTGGCGGGCGAGAACTGCTGCGAACGCCGCAAGCCGGCCTGCACGAGCGTTTCGATCGCGTCCACGTTTTCCCAGTAGACGCGCTCGAGCGCTTCGCGCCGGCCTGCGCGAAATCCGAGCAAGAGCTCCCTATCCATCCCGACCATCGGGACTTTGCCTCACTCGCTCTCACCCCACAAGTGTTACACTCGTGTGTCACCCGACGGTGTCGGGGACTTGTCAGGAGGCAATACCGAGCAGAATCGCCGCAGTGCTCATGGGGTGGCGATAGGGAACCAACGCTCGGGGGCCTCAAAAAGCCAGCACCCAGATATCGTAGACGAGGTGTGTCCAGACAGCCGGCGCGAAGCCCCGGAATACGTAGATCACCGTGAAGACGAGTCCGCACACCCAGCGAAAAACGAACGAGCGCAGCTCGAAGGGATCGCCGAGCGGACCCACGTAGTGCCAGGCGCTGAACGCGAGCGCGGAAATGACGGCCCAGCCGAAGGTGATGAGGCGCGCCTGCGCGATCGGGATGGGCTCGGCGAACAGACGAATCACGCGCGCGCCGAGGTCGAAGAGGACGACGCGAAACGCGATCTCCTCGTAGAAGCCGGCTCCGAGCGAGAGCACGACCGCAGCGAGCAAGCCCGGAGCTTCGAGCTCTACCTCCCCGGGACCCGCGAGCCGCAGCTTGCCGACGACGTAGCCTGCGACGAGCCGCATCGCGAGCGCGTAGAGCACGCCCTCGATCGCGATCCAGAAGAAGCGCTGCCAGCGAAGCTCGCTCTTCCTCCCGAGCACGACGAGCACGCCGACGAAGAGCGCCCCGATCGCGAAGGTGAGCGCAGCGTAGTGAAGGAGGTTGTCGTTCGCGAGGCGCGTCAGCTCGCGGGTCACCAGATCCGCGGCGTTGCGTACGGGCAGGAACACCACGCCGAGGTGGTAGGCGACGAAGACCGGCAGCGTCAGCGCCAGATCCGACCAGGGATCGCTGCGGGCGAGCGGTGTCGATTCGGGGCGGACTTCGTCCGCGCTCATCAGCTCGGCCTGAGGTTGTAGACGACCCACATCACGAGCCCGACCCAGCCGAGCAGGATCGCGACGAACGGCCCGTCGCGCAGCATCTCCTGCGTGGGGCTCTCGGCTTGCGGGCGGTTGCGCACGATCTCGAGGAAGCGCGCCATCGCGAGCACGACGAGGATGGAGCTCAGCCAGAGGTTGTCGGTGCGGAAGAATTCGCGCGTGTGCGAGTCGAGCGTGTAGGCGAGGTACGCGCCGATCGTGGCGAGTCCGGTCAGCACGAGCGCCAGGTCGAGACCCCGCGCGCTGTACGATTCGAGCGCGAGCCGCTGGGCCTTGGCGCTGCCCTGGGCCGAGGTGAGCTCGTGGCGGCGCTTGCCGAAGCCGAGGAAGAGCGCGAGCACGGCCGTGCAGAGCAGGAGATAGTTCGAGAGCTGGATGTGGGTGGCAAAGCCGCCGCCCACGACGCGCAGCACGAAACCGGCCGAGATGCTGGTCACGTCGAGGTACGCGACGTGCTTCAAGCGGAAGGAATAGAGGACGTTCTGCGCGAAGTACGCGAGTGTCACGAGCAAGAACGGAGTGCCGAGCGTCAGGGCCCAGCCGAACGAGACGACCACGAGCAGCACGGCCAGCGCGTAGGCCCAGTTCAGCGGCACCCTACCCGAAGCGATCGGCCGGAACCGCTTGCGTGGGTGCACGCGGTCGGCCTCGCGGTCGGCGATGTCGTTCATCGTGTAGACGGCGCCCGCGAGCAGGCAGAACACGAAGAACGCGGCGGCCGCGCGTGAGAGCACGAAGGGCGCGAAGATCTCCTTCGCGAACACCACCGGCGCGAGCACGAAGACGTTCTTCACCCACTGGTGCGGCCGCACCGTGAGGACCATTCCGCTGAGCCGGTACGCGAGCGAGGCCGACTCGGATGCTTCTGGCGCTGGATCGCCCGGCATTCGTCAGATCGTTCGGCACCGTAGTGCCGGGCACGGGATTCCGCGAGCAAAAATTGTGGGTGGCCGGCGCCCCGGAACGCCGGCGCCCGAGCCGGGCCCACTACCCGCGCGAAGATCTCGTAAGCTCCCCCGCCGTGACCGCCCCGAGCCCCCGCGTCCGCCACGCCGAGCTCGTCCGCGAGATCCGAGCGCACGACTACCGCTACTACGTGCTCGACGATCCCAGCATCGACGACCGCGAATACGACGCGATCTACGCCGAGCTCCGGCGCCTGGAGGCCGAACATCCCGAGCTCCAGACGCCCGACTCCCCGACGCAGCGCGTGGGCGCGACGCCGCGCAGCGAGCTCGAGACGGTGCGCCACGTCGTGCCCATGATGTCGCTCGACAACACGTACGACGCCGACGAGCTCAAGGAGTTCGTGCGGCGCGTGCGTGACGGTTTGCCGGCCGGGCGCACGCCGTGCTTCTGCGTCGAACCGAAGCTCGACGGCGCGAGCATCGAGATTCTCTACCGCGACGGGCGCCTCACGGCGGGGTCGACGCGGGGCGACGGCATCACGGGCGAGGACGTGACGCTGAACCTCCGCACGATGCGCTCGCTGCCGCTCAACATCGACTACACGGGCCCGCTCACGCTGCGCGCCGAGGTCGTGATCTACCGGCGCGATCTCGAGCGCATCAACAAAGAGCGCGCCGCGCGCGGCGAGCCCCTCTTCGCCAATCCCCGCAACGCGGCGTCCGGGGCGCTCCGGATGCTGGATCCGCGCGTGGTCGCGCAGCGCGGGCTGCGGGCGATGGTCTGGCAGGTGATCGAGGGTCCGGAGCTCGGGCCGACGCATTCGGGAGCCCTGGCGCGGCTCGCCGAGCTCGGCTTGCCGACGCACGGCAAGCAGCGCGTGTGCGATTCGTTCGAGGCGCTGCTCGAGGCGATCCAGGCGCTCGAACGGGAGCGCGCTTCGTACCCGTACGAGACGGACGGCGCCGTCGTGAAGGTCGACGCGTTCTCCGAACAGGCGATCCTCGGCGCCACCGCGAAGTTTCCGCGCTGGGCGATCGCGTACAAGTTCGGCGCGGAACAGGCGCAAACGCGCGTCGTCGGCATCGAGGTCGGCGTCGGCCGCACGGGTACGCTGACGCCCGTCGCGATCCTCACGCCGGTGCAGCTCGCCGGGACGGTGGTCTCGCGCGCCTCGCTGCACAACGAGCAGATCGTCGGCGCGCTCGACGTGCGCATCGGGGATCGCGTCACGATCGAGAAGGCGGGAGAAATCATTCCGCAAGTGGTGGCGGTCGACGCGGGCGCGCGCGAGGGCGGCGAGCAGCCTTTCGAAATGCCGAAGCAGTGCCCGAGCTGCGGCGCCGAGGTCGTGCGCACCGAGGGCGAGGTCGCCGTGCGCTGCCCGAACCGGCGTTGCCCGGACCAGGTCAAGGGCGCGATTTTCCACTACTCGCGGCGCTTCGCGATGGATGTCGATCGGCTGGGCGAATCGCTGATCGAGCAGCTCGTGAACACGAACCTGGTGCGCGACGTGGCGGATCTCTACGACCTCAGCGCGGAAAAGCTCGAGGCGCTCGAGCGCATGGGCAAGAAGAGCGCCGAGAACGTGATCGTCTCGATCGCCGGCTCGAAGACGCGCACGTTCGATCGCCTGCTCACCGGACTCGGCATCGAGCACGTGGGTCAGGTCGCGGCGCGACAGCTCGCCGAGGCGGTCGGTTCGCTCGAGACGCTGCTCGCGCTCGACGAGCCGGGACTCGCGGCGAGGATCGCCGGGATCTCCGGTTTCGGACCCAAGCTGTCCGAGAGCGTGCGCGCCTACGTCGCCGATCCCGAGAGCCGGGGGCTGCTGTTACGGTTGCAGGAGCGCGGTGTCTCGGTCGCGCAGCCGCAGGCGGAGGCGCCGTTGGACGGACCGCTCAGCGGGATCTCGTTCTGCGTGACGGGCGTGCTGTCACGGCGGCGCGAGGACGTGCACGCGGACATTCGCGCCAGGGGCGGCGTCATCCACGACAAGGTGAAGCAGGGAACGAGCTACCTCGTCGCGGGCGAGAAGGTCGGCAAGTCGAAGCTCGACAGCGCGAAGAAGCACGGCACCAAGGTGATTTCCGAAGCGGAGCTGGCCACGCTCCTCGCAGGAGGCGCGCCGTGAGTCAGGCCGGTGTGTTCGTCGCGGGCTCGATCGCGGGGGCTGCGAGCATCGCGTTCGCCGTCGCCGCCGCGCTCTCCGAACGCACGGGCCCGGAGGGCCTCGTTCCGCAGGGCGCGCTCTGCTGCGGCGCAGGTCAGGTCGCCGAGGGCGCGCGCTGCAAGGGCCGGCCGCGCACCTGCGCCACGACCCAGGTCGCGACGCCGGAGGGCTGCGTCGTATCGGCCGAGCGCATCGCGTACGCCGGCGGGCGCGCGCACCTGGCCGGTCCGGACTGGGACGGACAGCGCGCTTCGAAAGGCGGCGCGCCGGTCGTGGCGCCGTTCGAGCTCGACGCGGCCGAGGTGACGTACGCTCGCTACGAAGCCTGCGTGAGCGCCAAAGCTTGCGATCGTCCGCCGATCGCGGGCGCCGCGGGTGAGCCGGTGCGCGGTGTCACGCCCGAACAGGCGGAAGCCTTCTGCCGCTTCGCTGACGGCAGCCTGCCGACCGGCGGGCAGTGGGGCGGCGCGGCCATGGGCAGCGACGCGCGCCGCTTTCCTTGGGGCTCGACGGGCCTGGTCTGCCGGCGCGCCGCCTACGGCCTGGTGAACGGGCCTTGCTCCGAGGGCGCGCTCGGACCGGAGCTCGCCGGCGCCCGCCCCGACGGGGCAACGGCGGACGGCGCGCTGGATCTCGCGGGAAACGTCGCGGAATGGACGCGCGAGCCGAAGGGGTACGTCGCGCGCGGCGGTTCGTATCGCTCGCGCTCGGCGGGGGAGCTCAAGACGTTCAGCGCGGAGTCCACGCGCTCGCGACCCGACGTGGGCTTTCGCTGCGCGTACCCCGCACAAAAGGCAAAGTAACGCGATGACCGCCGCAGCAATCCTGAGCACGGGAAGCGAGCTCACTCGCGGCGAGCTCGTGAACACGAACGCCGGCTGGCTCGC
>DASXWF010001427.1:0-9661 GCA_036503835.1 Polyangiaceae bacterium
GTGTTCGAGATGCTCAGCGAGGTCAACCGCACGGAGCGCAAGGCCGTCCCGGGATCGGCCTCGCTCTCGCCAAGAGCCTGGTCCACCTGCAGGAGGAAGCGTCTCGGCGTCGAGCGGCGGCTCCACACGACAAGCGGCGCACTCGGCTCGTTGACGACGACGAGGCTGCGGTCGAGCTCCTGGCTCTGATGCTCGAAGGCGCCGGGTACGAAACGAGCAAGGCGAAGGACGCCCCCAGCGCGCTCGCCGGAGTCGAGGGGTGGGCTCCCGACGTCGTGATCCTCGACATCGGCCTGCCCGATCTCCACCTGACGAAGCCCGTCGACGCCGACAGGCTCTGCCGCGCCCTCGAGTCGCTCGAGGTCCGTACGACGGTTTCGTAGGGAAGCGCTACAATGCCTCCGCCATGGGCGACCAACACGGCGGAATCGCCGCAATCTTACGTTTGCTGGCCGACGTGGAGGGCCTCTTGAAGCAGCCGGGCGTCGGGCACGAGCTCGGCCGGCGCGGGATCAACTCGAGTCTCGCGTTGACGGCCGCTCAGGGCCTCTCGTCGTACGTCAACGGGAATCCGCGTCGAGCGCACGAAGACTTCGCGACGGTGGCCGAAGAGATTCGAACCCGGCTCGACCTGCCCCGGTGAGCTCGAGAACGAGCCGGGCGATTCAGCCGATGAGCGTCGAGGCTTCGAGTCGGGACGAGCGCGTGCGGCGTGCGCTCGTCGACTCGCTCTACTCGCAGACGTTCCCGATCGCCCTGGGCGAGCTCCTGATGATCGCCGCGTACGCGAGCTTCCAGTGGCCTCGGCAGCCCCACGAGCGACTGCTCGCGTGGATCGTGCCTCAGACCCTCGCCGCGCTGAGCGGCGCCGTGTGCGGGCTCTCGTACCAGCGGCGAGCACGTCCCGGCCCGCGCGCGACGCGGTTCTGGCGCGGGCTCTACGTCCTGAACACCTGCGCGCTCGGGCTCGCCTGGTCCATCGGCAGCGTCGCGTTCTTCGACGCTCGGGACCTCGTCGGTACCTCGGTCGCCCTCGTGTTCAGCGGGGGTCTGACTGCGGGCACGCTGATCGCCACCGCGCCTCATCCCCGCGCGCTCGTGTGGTTCTCGTCGTTCGGATTGGTTCCGTACCTGGCGCTGTCCTTCGGCGCGGGCACCCGCGCGCACACGACGATCGGCGTCGCGCTGGGCGTATTTCTGCTCTTCAGTCTGCTCGCGGCCCGCAATTTGCACCGGTCGTTCCGGAAGTCCATCGAGCTCGGGTTCGACAACGAGCAGCTCGCGCTGAGCCTCAAACGGGAGAAGGAGATCGCCGAACGTGCCCTCGCGCAAAAATCGCGAGTCCTCGCGGCTGCCAGTCACGATCTCAGGCAGCCCCTGCACGCGCTCGGCATGTTCATCGACGTGCTGGACGAGCGTTTGAAGGTCGAGGAAGACCGCGCCGTCCTCGGGCGCATCCGCGCGTCCAGCGTCGCCCTCTCCGGCCTCTTGAACGCGTTGCTCGACATCTCGCGCCTGGAGTCCGACGCCGTGACCATCCACCGCGAGCATTTCCGCCTGGAAGGCCTGTTCGAGCAGCTGGCCGCCGAGTACGGGGAGATCGCTCGGCGCAAGGGCCTCGCGTTCCGCGCCGAAGGCGCCGAGTACGTCGTTCACTCCGACGCGGAGCTCGTCGCGCGCATGATCCGCAACCTGCTCTCGAACGCGCTGCGGTTCACCGCGCGAGGCGAGGTCCGGCTCAGCGCGCGCCGAGCCCAAGGCGGCGGTATCGAGGTCGTGGTCGCCGACACCGGCCCCGGGATCCTGCCGGAGGATCGCGAGCGCATCTTCGACGAGTTCTACCAGGTGGGCAACGCGGAGCGCGACCGCGAACAAGGGCTCGGTCTCGGTCTTGCAATCGTGCGAGGGCTTTCGCGAGTGCTCGGGCACCCGGTGAAGGTGCGCTCCGTGCCGGAGTTGAGCTCCGGCAGCGAATTCTCGGTGTGTCTTTCGGAAGGCGATCCAGAGCTCGCTGCACGCGCGGCCGTCGCCGCCGCGCTACCGCAGGCTCACGGCCTCCGCGGCCGTCGCATCCTTCTGATCGACGACGAGCGCGACATCCGGGAGGGGCTCGGCGCGCTGCTCCGAAGCTGGGACTGCGAGGCGGTGAGCGTGGGAAGCCTCGAGGAGGCGCTGGTCTTGTGGAAGGGCGGGCTCGAGCTCCCCGACATCGTCCTTTGCGACTACCGGCTGCGCGGCGGGCTCACGGGAGCCGATGTCCTCGCGGAGCTCGAAGCGAGCTGGGACCGAAAATTCATCTCCGTCATCATCACGGGCGACACCTCTCCGGACCGCATCCGCGAAGCGAAGCGTTCCGGCCGTCCCGTTCTCTTCAAGCCGGTCATCCCGGGCAAGCTGCGAGCGCTGCTGAACGCGCTCGTGGAGCCCAGGAGGATCGACGGAGCCTGAGGTTGGCGCTCACGGAATGTCGTCGGACATGACTTCCCAGTCGGGGTCATTGCAGTAGGGGCACGTGGTGCCGACGAGCAGGCCCTTGCCGGTTGCGGTTTCGTCGCCCTTGAGCCACCAATTGAGCCAGGCCAGGTTCAGCTTGGTGAAGTCGCCACCGTCGGGCTGGAAGAGGTCGCCGCCGTGGCCGAGATCCTTGCTGAACCACGCGACCGGGACGTCGAGGTTGCTGATGGCTTCGTAGCCCTCCAGTCCGCCGTCGTACGCGACCTCGGCGGGTCCACCCTCCACGAACAGTACGGGAGTGTGAATGGAGTCGTAGAAAGCCTGGTCCGCGCCGGCCATCCCGCTGCTCGTGACCCCCCAGGTGACGATGCGAGGATCGGCGACCGTCCCTTGCGCCATCAGCCCGCCGCAGGAAAATCCGTTCGCGGAGATCTTCGTCGTATCGAGGCTCTGGTAGTAGCGGCTGCAGGGCTTTTCATTTTCGGCGATGGCCCAATCGATGAACGCGATCAGCGGCGCCCCCATGGCTGCAAGCTGGGATCGATCCATGGGGCGATTGCCGGTGCCGTTCGGGGTGCCGTCTGCGACGACGAAGTAGCCGTGGGAGGCGATCTCCGCCATCGCCGTTGCGTTCGAGAGCCCGTCCTGCGAGCACCCCCCTTCGCCCCATACGAAGATCGGGTACTTCTCGGCTCCACCCAGATCGGCAGGACGAAAGATCGTGCCCTCCTCGATCCCGGGGTCCGAGTTGATCTCGACGACCACGTCGTGCGGGCCGGTGCCCGAGGCTTGCGTACCCGCCGGCTCCGACTCGGTGCAGGTGCCCGTGAACGCTCCCGCGCTGCCGCCGGTCGAGAGCGAGCCGCCGCTCTCCCCTCCGGCCTCGGTACCTCCGCCGCTGCTTCCGGCGGTTCCGCTCGTCCCGCCGCCGGCATTTCCGCCCGTCCCGCTGCCGGTGCCTCCGCCTCCGCTGCCGCTGGTACCGACTCCGCCCACGCCAGCCGTCGCTGTCCCGCCACCGCGCCCGGAGAAGCTGTCGGTGCCACCGGTCTGTTTTCCTCCGGTCGTCGCGGCGCCGGCGCCGGCGGATGCCCCGCCTCCGCCTTCGCTCGGTACGCCCCCGGAGCCAGGCGCTCCCGAGCTGCCCGACAGGCTCGCGCCTCCGCCGGTGTCTCCGTCGTTGCTGCCCGAGCCGCCACAAGCGCTGACGCCGACGCCGACGGTCACAGCCAGCAAGAGTTTTCGTGTCCGCCGTTTCGTATCCAAGACCCAGATCCTCGCGAACGTGCGCAGAGCCTCACGCGGCAGTTGCTTGGGTCTCGAAAACTGGTCCACGAAAATGAGCACCTGCAGGTTGGCCGAGACAGTCGTGCGGCCCTTCGGAGGAACCCTCGACCGCGCGGTGCGCCTGTGCCGGGCCGGGGCAATCTGGCGGCTACGTTTTGCCTCGCGCGGCGAGCTGCGAGCACCTCGCGGGCCTGCTTTCCGGCGGAAACAGCCATGGCCGGGTCATGCTCCGGCGCGGCACGAGCCTTGCCGTCTTTTCGCGCATGCGGACAACCGTTTCTGGTTCGACGTTTGCCCTGTGGTTGCTGCTTGCGGCCTGCAGCCGGACTCCGGCTCCCGGGCAGCGCGATGCGCAGAAGCTGCCGGAGACGCAAAAGGTGGTCGAGGGCGAGGGTCAGGGTGAGGCGACCCAGGCACAGGTCGGTCCGAATCCCGCGGGGCCGGTCGAAGTGGGCCCTCCGAACGTGCCCGAGTTCAAGCCGGCGTTTCCCGGACAGACGCGCGCTCCGGCGGTGCACACCCGGACCGCGATTCAGGTGACCGAGGTTGCGGAAGACTTCGACGAGCCGTGGGCGCTCGCGTTCTTGCCGGACGGGCGCATGTTCGTGACCGAGAAACACGACGGTGAGCTCTTCGTGGTGACGGCTCGAGGCGCGAAGTCGGAGCCGGTTTCCGGCATACCGAAGGTGGATGGACGCGATCAGGGTGGCTTGCTCGACGTCGAGCTCGACCCCGACTACGCGAAAAACCAACTCGTCTACCTCAGTTACTACGAGCCGCGCGAAGGCGGGAACGGGCTGGCGGTGGCGCGCGCGCGCTTCGTCGACGGGCCCCAGCCGAAGCTCGACGCGCCGAAGGTGATCTTTCGCATGCAGCCCACGCTGGATTCGACCATGCACGCCGGCGGACGCCTCGTGTTCGCGCCGGACGGCATGTTGTTCGTCACGCTGGGTGAGCGCTCGATCCTGAAGGGGCGAGTGCAGGCGCGCGAGCTCGGCAGCGACTTCGGCAAGATCGTGCGCATCCGGCCGGACGGGACCGTACCTCCCGACAACCCGTTCACCGGAAAGCCGGGGGCGCGGCCTGAAATCTGGTCGCTCGGGCATCGCAACGTCTTGGGCGCCGATCTCGACGATAAACAGCGGCTCTGGGTCGCCGAGATGGGACCGAAGGGCGGCGACGAGCTCAATCTGGTGATGCCGGGCAAGGACTACGGCTGGCCGAAGATCGGGTACGGCGAGGAGTACTCGGGAAAGCGCATTCACGAAACGACTCAGGCGCCGGGTCTGGAGCAGCCCGCCTACTACTGGGATCCCGTGATCTCGCCCGGCGCGCTCGCGATCTATTCGGGGGACCTCTTCAAGGAGTGGAATGGGAACTTCCTGATCGCCGGCCTGTCGAGCAAGGCGCTGATCCGGCTCGTGTTGAAGGACGATCGCGTCGTCGGAGAGGAACGGCTGCTCACGGAGCGCGGGGATCGCATCCGGGAAGTCGTCCAGGGCCCTGACGGAGCCGTGTACCTGCTCACGGACGGCGGCGACGGGGCGCTGCTCAAGCTCACGCCCGGGGCAGGCACACGCTAGTACAACGGCCCCCCTGTGCATTCCGGACTACGGCGGAAAGCGTCTGGCCGTTGTACTAGCCGGCCGCGAAGCGGCCGAGGGGGGAGGCTCGGCGCAGCCGAGGTGACCGCGAAGCGGGCAAACCCCGAACGCAGTTCCGGGTTGCGGTACTAGTCGCGAGCTTGGAAGCGCCGAATCTGCGGATCAAACCGGGCGCGGGTGCCTCGCACCCGATCCTCGCCTAGGATATGGAGGATGAAGTCTGCTTCGAGGAAACAGCGAGGGCCCACACTTGCGCGTGGGTGGCCCTTGCTGCTGGCAGCCGTGGGCTGCTCCCTCATCACGGACGTCGACGACTTCATCGGTAACCCACCAGCGGGGGGTCAGGCCGGCAGCACGGCGGGCAATGGCGCGACGGATCCGGTCGGCGGTTCTTCCGCCGGGGGTGCCGGCGGCGAGGACGACGGCGGCGCGCCGGTTGCCGGCGGGCGCTCGGGAGGCAGTTCCGGGTCGAGCGCGGGCTCGGGCCTCATGAGCGGTACCGGCGGCAGCGAGAGCGGCGGCGTCGGCGGCGGTGGAAGCGGCGGTGCGGGCGGTACAGCCGCGCGCGCAGGCGATGGAGGGACGTCCGGCGACGAAGCCGGCGGCATGGCTGGCGGCGGCGAAGCGGGCGCGGGGGGAGAGGACGGCGGCAGCGCGGGCACGGGCGGTGCGGGCGCCGGCGGAAGTGCGGGTAACGCAGGCTCCGGCGGTGTGGGCGGTGTGAGTGGGAATGCCGGAAAGGGCGGATGCGCCGGTGCGGATCTCGAGACGGATCCCGAGCACTGCGGGGAGTGTGACAACCCTTGCGCGAGCAATCAGCTCTGCGAGCGTGGCGAATGTGTGGTCTCGCCGTGCGCGGGGATCTGCGCCCCGCGCGAGATCCTCGAGAAAAACTCGTCGAACGAGTTCAGGAAGGACCCGATCGGTACGGCGGCGCATTGCTACGAAGTCACCGGCTACATGCCGGAACAAGCGCCGCGCATCGTCTGCTGGAACTTCGCCTCCGGGCGGACCTTGAGCGTCAACGATATGTCCTTGCCTTGCACGAACGGCGCGGGCGTCACCTTCCCGGCGAGTCCCGACGCCAACTATTGCATCGCGATCGGCATGGGCAACAACGCCGACGCCGGGTTCACGCTGCCGCCGCGCTAGGCTCAGAGCGAAAGCACGAATTCGACGAGCGCTTCGCGCTCCGCTGCCGCAAGGCGTTTCACTCGCTCGCGCGTCGCCTCGGCTTCGCCGCCGTGCCAGAGGATCGCTTCGAGCACGTTTGCGGCGCGGCCGTCGTGGAGGAGGCCCGTGCGGCCGTTGACCGCGGCGAGTAGACCGGTGCCCCAGAGCGGGGGGGTGCGCCACTCGGATGCAGAGGGCGGATCCGAGGCGGAGACCGGGTCCGGTCGCTGGGAATCGTCGGCGAGATCCGGGCCGAGGTCGTGGAGCAGGAGATCGGTGTACGGCTTGATGCCCTGGGCCCGGAGTTCGGCGAAGGGGTGATTTTCTCCCGTGACGGTGTCGCTCTGGTGGCAGCGCGCGCAGCCGATGGTTTGGAAAATCTGCTCGCCGGCGCGCACTCGTTCGGCTTCGTGGTCACGTTGTCCGGGTACCGCGATCAGGCGCATGTAGGTCACGAGCCGCGCAAGGTCGTCGTCCGAAAGCTCGGCCTCGGCGCCGTCGGGGAAGACGCGACTGCCCACGCCCATGTCGTCGTGCAGGGCCTCGGCGACCTGGTGTTCGATGCTGACCTTTTCGGCTTTCCAGCCGAAGCGCCCCACGCGAAGCGCGCCCGTGCTCGGGTCTTCGACGTAGCTCGGTCGGCCGGAGATGCCGTCGTCGTCGCAATCGCTCATGTCGGCGCGCGTCAGGAGGGTCTGTTCGTCGATGGCCTCGAGCAGTCCGAGGCCGATCAGCTTGCGCGCAATGCGGGCGGAATAAGCGGGGACGCGGCCGCCGCTCAGCGAGGCTTCGATCTTCGGCCGCCGCAGGACGATGCTCGTGCCGTCGGCGAGCTCGACGGTCTTTTCCTCGCTGCCGCCGGGAGCGGCGGAGCCGTCGGCGGGCTGCAGCTGCCTGCTGCTTTCGCCGTACAGCTTGATGACCATGGAGCTCGTCGGGCCGAGCGGGCCGGTCAGCGTCTCGCCGGGTCCGTTGTGCTCGTGGCAGCTCTCGCAGCTGGTCGTCGTCCCGAGCGGTCCGGCCTTCCCGCTTTGCTCGGTGAACGGAGCGTTGCCGGATTCGCCGTGCTCGCCGGTCTCGAAGTCCGTGTGGAACAGGCGCCGGCCCTCGACGAAGTGCTGCACGTTCTCGTGCTGGATGTTCAGCGCCATCTGCCCGAACTGGGTCTCGGGCATGAAATACGCCCAGACGTTGGTGGTGGCTCCGCCCTGTTGCGCGGCTTCGACCGGGCCGAGGACGCCCTTTCCGTCCGTGTACGGGTCCGGATTGTCCGCGGTCACGCCGCCCCTGCCGACGCGATAGCGAAACGTGTCCGAGTAGTAGCTGGTGCGGGAACCCGGCGGCTCGATCACGCCGGGCTCCTGGAAGATTCCGAACTCGAACTCCAGCAGGTCGTCGCTCTCGAGGTCCCGCCCCGCGCGGCTGTTGCGCGTCGTTTCCTGTTGCTGAACGAGCGCGTAGGGAGCAATCCGCGACGGGTACGAGTCCGCCAGGTTCTCGCCGGCGTACGGCAGCTCGGGCAACGGAGCCTCCGACGTCATGCCCATGTTCATCAGGAAGACGTCGCCGTTCCCATAGTCCTTCCAGGCACGGAAGTTCGTTCCGGGCGTGGGCATGGCGATCGGCAGGTACGTGACGCGGACCCTGCTTTCGCCGAGCCGCGTGAAATCCTCGACGATCCACCCGTAGGTGCGCGACACGAAGTAGTCCTCCACGAACTCCATGAACGGTTGGTTCGTGTCGAGCGGCCCCTCGTGCCGCCCGCGGACGCGCCCCGCGCCTCGCGTCACGAGCGTCCCGTCCGCTCGTTCGAACACGACGGGAGGGTTCACGGCGTCCGCAGGCTCGAACAACGGTTCGACAGCCCCGAGCTCCCGGCCATGGCCGCGCGCGTTTCCGCCCGTGAAATACTCGAAGATCGCGCTCAGCTCGGCGTCGGAGATCAGCTCCGCGGCATAGGCCGGCATGCCGGCCTCGCTGCCTTCGCGCACGCGCTGCCGGAGCTCGTCGAGCGTTCCGTCGTACTCGTAAAGATCCGGGTAGCGGGGATGGGGCTGTCCCTGCGCCGTGTGGCACGCGCCGCACGTGACGATGAAGGTCGCGGGAAGCTCGTCTCCGCACGCGTTCGGGGGCGGCGGCTCCGGCACCGGCGTTCCGCCCGCGCCGCCGGTGGTTTCCACGGCCGAGCCGCCGCTTCCGGACGTACCCCCGCCGGCCGAGCTCATCGAGCCGCCTTGCTCCGTACCGGACGAACCGCCCTGTGCCGGGCTCGAAGGGATCGGCCAGTGAGTCGGCTCGAGCTCGCTGCACGCCGCGAGCGCCGCGAGGAAGCCGAGCACGAGCCCCGCGACGGCGGTGTCCCTACTGAACGTGTGGCCTCGTCGGTCCGCCATGCCGCCCCTGTAGTGGCGGGGTCCCCGGAGAATCGTCTTTCGAGCAACGAAAAGTCGAGAAGGTCGCCACTACACGACCACCGAACTTCGCTCGGGCGGTCGGATCGAGCATGGTGAAAGCGACGAACCCCGCATTTTTCGGACCCGTTCTCGCCCTCGCGCTCGCAGCCGGCGCGTGTACGGGTGTCATCGCGGGGCCTCCCGGTGGCTCGCCGTTGCCGTCCGGCGAGGGCGGGACGGGCTCGGGTGGCAGTGGAGTCTCGGCCGGTCGATCGTCTTCGGGCAAGGGGAGCGCGGGCTCGAACGGCTCCGGCGCGGAGAGCGGCACTACCGGCAGCGGGGGCGGACAATCCGCAGGCGGCGCGGCGCCCGCCGACGTGAACCGCGTCGCGATCCATCGCCTCAACAACGCCGAGTACGACAACACCGTGAGCGACCTCTTCGGAGTCGAGTCGAAGGCCGCGGCGGCCTTCATCGACGACGAGAAGCTCTTCGGCTTCGACAACATCGCCGCCGCCCTCGGCATGAGCGACGCTCGTTTCGAGGAGTACTTCAACGCGGCGGACGCGCTCGTGGAACAAGCCTTCGCGAACGACGCCGCCCGCGAGCGGATCCTGAGCTGCACCCCCGAATCCGATGTGGACCTCGAGTGCGCGCGAGCGATCCTCGATGGCTTCGCCTCGCGTGCCTTCCGGCGCCCGGCGACCGACGCCGAGCTCCGGCGTTTGCTCGAGGTGGTGAGCGCCGCGC
>DASXWF010001428.1:0-7069 GCA_036503835.1 Polyangiaceae bacterium
GCGGGCTTGATGCAGAGGCCGCCCGAGTCGAAGGTCAGGCCCTTGCCGACGAAGACCAGGCGTTTTTTCGCGCCGCGCGGCGCGTAGTGAAGGTGAATGAAGCGCGGCTCGTTCTCGCTGCCCTGACCGACGGCGTAGTGAAGGTGCATGCCGGCCGCCAGGATGCCCTTCTTGTCGAGCACCTTGAGCTTCAGGCGCTCGGCTTTGGCGATGCGCCTCGCGATCGCGGCCAGCGCTTCGGGGTTCAGCACGTTCGGCGGCTCGTTCACGGCGTCCCGAGCGAGCGCGACCGCGTCGCCCACGGCCACGCCCGTCGCCAGCGCTTTCTTGTCGGCGGGGGTGACGCGACCCGGGACGACGAAGGTGAGCTTCTTGAGCTCGCCTTTCGGGCGGCGATCGCCCGTGAAGTATTTGACGAAGCGATAGGCGCCGAGCGCCGCGGCTTCACCGATGGTTCGAAACTCGCTGGTCTCGGGCAGAGCGACCACGACCGAGCTCACGCCGCTCCCGAGACTCGCGCGCACGGCGCTCGCGACCGTCCCACGCAGGCGCGCGGTATCGAGATCGGTCGCCTGCCCGAGCCCGAGCAGCACGACGCGCCGAGCCTTGATGCGCCCGAGCGTCGGCACGTCCAGGACCTGCTCGCACTTGCCCTCGAATTCGGCATGTTTGGCGTGCGCCAGCAGGCCGCCGCCCAGCGCCTTTTCGAGAGACGCGAGCCACGCGTTCTTGTTGAGCGGCCCCTGCTCGACGCAGACCGCCACGACGTCGGCGGTGATGCGAGCCGGATCGCCCGAGGTAACCTCGATCGAGAGACTCATCGGAATGGGAAGACGGTAGTTCGCCGCGTCAGAAACGGCAAACGCCGGGAGCGCAGCGTGGCCCCGGCTCCGGTACTATGCTTCCGCCATGCACCCCCGCCGGAGCCGAGTCGCGCGCGGACTCGCTCTGTCGATCGTCGCGTGCGCTTGGCACGCACCGGCACAGACGGCCCCGCCGACCGCTGCATTTCCAACCGAACCTACACCGGCGCCGTCACCTCCGCCCTCGCCACCGGCTGCTCCGGCGCCCGCGGAGCCGCCGGCACCGCCGCCGCCTCCCTCGAGCGCACCGGCCACGGCCCCCGCACCGGCGCCCCCACCGGCACCAGCGGCGACGCCGGCCACCCCCGCGCCCGCGGAGCCGCCGATTCCGGCCGGACCCATCGTCTACGAGCCACCCCCGCCGCCCCCGCCCGCCAAATCGAAGATCCCCGACCTATCGGTGCGAATCGATCCCTTCAATCTCCTGCTCGAGGGGCAGCTCGGGCTCGAGCTCGAGGTCGCGATCATCAAGTACCTGAGCGTCGAGCTCGTGCCGGTCTTCGTGGTGAACGACTCGCCGCCGACGTTCGGCTACGTCACCGGCCGGGACGAGCACGTGACGCGCTCGTCGAACGGCTGGGGTCCGTTCGCCGGTACGTCGATCGACGTGGGGATCTGGCCGGAGGGCAAGGCGCTCAAGGGGTACGTGCTGCGCGCGATCTTCACGAACTACTCGTATCGCTACGAAGCCTGGGATCTGGAGCCCCAGCCGTTCGATCGGGTGGACCACGTGGAGCGCAAGCTCTTTGCCTACTTCGGCTCGCATTCGCGCTGGGGCGCCTTCACGCTCGCGGGGGGCTTCGGGATCGGCGCCGAGCTCAACAGCGAGCGCCGCTGTTTCGTCGACAACGCGCAGGGCTACGCCGAGCCAACCACGAATTGCGCGCAAAAGGAGCTCTTGATCAAGCTCACGCGCGAACGGCTGCCGAGAAATTTCTTGCCGGTCGCGGATCTCTACGGCGGGCTCGGCGGCGTGCAGCTCCTCGTGCGCTTTTCACTCGGTGTCGTGTTCTGACGAGAGTGTCGTGTTCTGACGAGAACGGAGACCTAGGTCGATGGCCAAGGAAGCGTGGATCGTAACGGGAGCGGGTGGCGCGCTCGGTTCGGCGATGGTGGCGCGCCTCGCGCGCGAAGGGCTCGTGATTGCGGCCGGGCGCGGCGTCAGGCAGGAGCAACTCGACGCCGAATACGGCGCCGGACGAGCACGCGCCGCCGCGCTCGACGTGGGCTCGCGCAGCGAGTGGGCGAACGTGCTCGAGGGTCTGGAAAGCCAGGGCATCACCGCTGCGGGCGCGGTGCTCACGGCCGGCACGTGGCGCGGCGGTCAGCGCCTGCACGAACAGGCCGACGATGCCGACTGGGGCGCGCTGCTGGACGCCAACCTCGAAACCGCGCGTGCGAGCTTGCAGGCGCTCTTGCCCGGCATGGTGGCGCGCCGGAAAGGCAGCGTCGTGCTCGTGGGCTCCACCGCCGCGGTGCGACCCTGGGAGCAGGCCGGGGCCGCCGCGTACGCGGCGTCGAAAGCCGCGCTGCTCGCGCTCTCGCAAGCCGTGGCCGCCGAGGTGCTCGCCGACGGCGTGCGTGTGAACGTGATTCTGCCGAGCACGATCGACACTCCGGCGAACCGCGCGGCCATGCCCAAGGCGGACGCGAGCCGCTGGGTGGCGCCGGCTTCGCTCGCGGAGGTTGCGGCTTTTCTGCTGTCGGACGCCGGCCGCGACATCTCGGGCGCGGCCCTGCCGGTGTACGGCCGCACCGGCGTGTGACGGCCTCGGCGGCGTTTACCAGTATTTCTCGATCGTGATGTGACCCGGCGTCCGCACGCGGTGTTTGCGCAGGCCGCGTTCGCCGAGTAGCGCGATCATGTCGTCGATCATCGCGGGGTTGCCGCACAGCATGACGTGCGAGCGCTCCGGCGTGACGGGCACACCCGCGGCGCGCTCCAGGCTGCCGTCGGCCAGCGCCGTCGTGACCCGGCCGTGCAAAACGTCGTCACTCGCCGGCTCGCGGCTCACCAGCGAAACGATGCGCAACGTGGGACGCGCGCGGCGCAGCGCCGATAGTTCGTCGCGGTAGGTGAGGTGGGCGCGGTCGCGGGCCGCCGTGGCCAGGACCACGTGCTCGAACCGACTCCAGGGCTCCTCACTCCTCAGGATCGAAAGGAAGGGACCGAGGCCGGTGCCGGTCGCGACGAGCCAGAGCTCTTTTGCTTCGGGCACCCAGCGCAGCGTGAAGAAGCCCTGCGGCTTCGGTTCGACGAAAACCGAATCACCGGGAGCGAGCCGTAAGAGGGCCGGAGTGAGCTTGCCCACGGACACCTCCGCGACGAGGAACTCGAGCGGTGCACCCGGCGGGGAGGCGATCGAATAGGAGCGCCGCTCGATGCTGCCCCCGACGTCGAGCGCCAGGTTCACGAACTGACCGGGTTGGAACGGCTCGACCTGAGCTTCGATCGTCAGGCTGACGAGCCCCGGCGCCCAGTCTTTGCGGGCGAGCAAGCGGCCCTCGGACCAACCGTGCATGGTGCGCTTCGATAACCTCCCACATTCCCTTCAAGCAAGAGCGGAAATTCCGCGCGTCCCCGCAGCGAGCCCCCGGCGAGGCAGCGAAAAACGAGGCAGCGCGTAAGGGAGCGTGTACGCTATCGATTCCACGATGGCCTTTCCGATCACCTGCCCTTCCTGTGGGAAGGGATTCCAGCTCGCGACCGAGATCTACGAGCGAAAGGTGGCCGGGAAGGTCGTTTCCATCCGTTGCAAGCAATGCCAGGCGGCGATTCGTGTAGACGCCACCACGCCGGGCGAGCTCAAGGTGTCGGGCGCCACCGCTGCAGCAGGAACGGATTCCGGAACCCCCAAGCAGGCGAGCATTCACGACGCGGAGCCCGCGGGCGACTCGAAGGTCGCTGCGAATCCCATTCGCGCGCGGCAGCCGACGCTGCTCGGGATGATTGGTCCGGGGGGACAGGTCGCCAAGGGCTTGCAGCCGCAGCGTGCAGCAGCCGCTCCTCCTGCACCACCACCGCCGCCGCCCGAGGCCCCACTCTGGGCGGTCGACGCGGGTGGAGCGGGAGACGATCGCGAGCTCACCGACGAGCAGATGAAGCGCGAGATCGAAGCCGGAGTGCTCGGTCCGGCGACTCTCGTGTGGCGTGAGGGTCAGGAAGACTGGCTGGAGATCAGCAAGGTTCCGCAGCTCGCGCAGTACCTGAACCGCCCGAAAGACGCGCCGCCGGCGCCGCGCCCGCGCTTGCCGTCCGCGCCCGGAGTCGACGCACCACGCCCGAAGCTGCCTTCGCGACCGGAGGTCGAGGAGGAAGAAGCGACGATGATCTACGCGCGGGGCAAGGCCAAGGCAGCTGCGTTCGAGCTGCCTGAGCTGCCGCAGGATTACGATCCTGCGCCGCCGCCCCCTCCGCTGCCCGCCGCAGGCCGGCCCGCCGTGCCGCTTCCCGCAGCCGGCCGCCCGCCGTCAGCGCCGAAGGCGGCACCGCCCCCGCCTGGCCTCGGCCACACACAGCCGCTCGCCGCACCCGCTCCACCGCCTCTCCCGGGATCATCGCCGCTTGCTGCGACGCCCCCGCCGTTCCCCGCCGAGCCGGCGCCCGCACCGTGGCCGAACATGGCTCCGAATCTGATGCCGCCGCCCGCGGCTCAACCCGGATTTCCGACGCCGCCGCCGTTCGCTGCCACGCAGCCGCTCGCGAAGCCGGCGAGCTCGAGCCCGCCCGCGGCGCAACAAGCCGCGATTCCGTGGGGACCCGGGGCGCCCGCACCGTCACCCGTGGGGGTGATGCCGCCGAGCCCGTTCGCGGTCTCGCCGACCACGACCGATCTCGATTTTCCGAAACCGAAGAGCAAGCTGCCGCTCGTGATCGGGGCGCTGGTCGCGGTCGCCGCGGTGATCGGCATCGTGGTCGCGATGAGCTCCGGGTCGCGGCCGGCTCCGGTCCCGACGCCGGCGGTGCCTCCCCCGAAGCCCGCGCTTACGGCAACGGCCGAGACGACGGCGACTCCGACGGCGACCGAAGCGCCGACCCCGCCGCCGAACCCGCAGGGCAATCCGCTCGCGCCGCCCGAAACCCCGTCGAACACCAAAACAGGCGGCGGCTTCTCGGACCTTTTCGCTCAAGGCGTGGAGAAAGCGGAGAAGTCCGGAACCGTGCAGACGCCGAGCCAGCCGTTCAACAAGGACGAAGCGGTCAGGGCGGTCGCGGCCCTGCTCAAGACGGTCGCTGCCTGCCGCGAGCCCGGAAGCCCGGTGGGGCAGACGTCGGCTTCCGTGACGTTCGAGTCGACCGGCAAGGTTTCGAGCGTCACGATCGGCGCGCCGTTTGCGGGGACGTCCACCGGGACCTGCATGGTCACGGCGTTCAAGCAGGCGAAGGTGACGCCGTTCGCGGGTTTGCCGGGTACGGTGTCGCAAGCGGTGAGCTTGCGCTGACGCCCGGGGCTACCTCGAGCCGGGCACGCTCGGGGTGAAGACGGCGCTCAGGTCCGCAGCAGCAGGCTGCCCCAATGAAAGCCCGCGCCCAGCGCGAGCAGGCAGACGAGCTGGTTTTTCTGGAGGCGGCCGTCACGCCGCATTTCGTCGAGCAGGATCGGAATGGTGGCGCCCGAGGTGTTGCCGTAGCGATCGATGTTCCCGGGCATCTTCTCGATGGGAACGCCGAGGCGCGTGCACACCGCTTCGTTGATGCGCTGGTTCGCCTGGTGCGCGACGAACCAGTCGATCTCGCCGAGGGTCGTACCGGAGCTCTTGCAGAGCGCTTCCACGCTGCGCGGGAGCTTGGTGACGGCGTGCTTGAAGACCTCGCGGCCGTCCATGTGGACGTAGCCGGCTTCGCGCTCGAGCATCTGCTGGGACACGTAGGGATGGTCGCGAAACCCGCCCGGAATGCAGAGCAACGGCGCGTAGCGGCCGTCCGATTGGAGATCCACGGCGAGCACGCCCTTGCCCGGCTCCTCGGCGCGCTCGACGACCAGCGCGCCCGCGCCGTCGCCGAAGATGATCGCCCAGCCGCGGTGGCGCGTGGCGCGGTCCCAGTCTTCCTGGGCGGGGCGGCGATCGCTCGTACCGGCGAGCACGTCCCAGTCGCGCCACGGCATGACGCCGGCGTGCGCTTCGGCGCCGACGATCAGAATGCGCCGCGCGGCACCGCTCCTGAGGAGCGAGTCGGCGACCTGGAAGGCGTAGAGCATGGCCGCGCACTGCGTGCGCAGGTCGAGCGCGGGGATGGTGCGACAGCCGAGGCGCGAAGCGAGCAACGGGCCGGATCCCGGGAAGATGTGATCCGGGGTCATCGTGTTGAAGAGCACGTAGTCGATGTCTTCGGGACCGAGCTCCGCTGATTCGAGCGCGAGGCGCGCGGCGGGCAGCGCGAGGTCGGCCGGGCCTTCACCTTCGGCGGCGAAGTGACGCTGCGCGATGCCCGTGCGCTGGCGGATCCATTCGTCGTTGGTGTCCATCACGCGCGCGAGCGCGTCGTTGCCGTAGGGACGACCCGGCACGTGGAGCCCCGAACCGATGATGCGCAAGCCGGACATTCGCGAGGGCGCCCGTCGTACTATTTCCTGTGCCGGCCTACCAGGGAGGGTTTTTGCCGGCCGCCCGGTAGCAGGCGGCCACATCCTGCCAGAAATCCGGGTAGGTCTTGGCCACCGCGGCCGGGTCCTCCACGCTGACGCCCCCGGCTGCCATGCCGAGCACGGCGAAGCTCATGGCCATGCGGTGGTCCTTGTAAGTCTGGACCACGGCGGGACGGAGCGGGCGCGGCTCGATCAGGAGCGAGTCGGGCGCTTCGGTGACCCCTTGCCCGAGGCGAGCGAGCTCGGCGACCACCGCTGCGAGGCGGTCGGTCTCCTTGATGCGGATATTCGCGACGTTCCGGATGTGCGTGGCGCCCTCGGCGAGCGGGGCGATAGCGGCGAGCGACATGACCGTGTCGGAGATGTCGTGCATGTCGACGTCGATGCCGGCGAGGCGCTCCGGTCCGACCACGGTCGTGGCTCCGCCCGAGTGCGTGACGCGCGCGCCCATCTTCGCGAGCACGTCGACGAAGCCGTAGTCGCCCTGCAGCGCGCCGGGCGCGAGATCGGGAACGGTGATGGAGCCGCCGGTCGCAGCCGCGAGCGCGAAGGGGTAGCTCGCCGCGGAGGCGTCGGGCTCGACGACGTACGCGCGCCCGCGGTAGCTCGCGCGGCGCA
>DASXWF010001429.1:0-4203 GCA_036503835.1 Polyangiaceae bacterium
TCGTGTCCGCGTCTGACTGACACTCGTGGATCACGTCGAGTCGAGACATTAAGTCTCTTTCTCGCCGTGCCCCGGGTGCTCGAACTGAGCCTAGATGTCCCCTGTCTGGAGCACCCGACTAGCAGTGGCTCCAGCGCCGAAAAACGTCACTCGAGACTCAGAGTTTTAATTTCGCGGGGGGTCCTTGTCCGGTGATCGCGTCACAAAGTCACCGGGTGTTCTGTACAAACGCGTCTTCGCGCGTGGCGAGACCGTCCTCGAAAAAAAACAAGCGCGAGTCGCAGCTCCGTCTCTGGAACCCTGGCGGCCTTGCGAATCCGCCGGGGCGAAAGTGAGTAGCTGCGCGTCACGTCCCGCGGCGATCGCGTTGCTACGGCGCTCGTCTATCGCTCGTCGAGGACTAGAGCACCGCTGACGTGTCGAGCAGCGCGACCAGCTTGGCGGTCGTGTTGTAGTTGCGGATCGTCATGCTCTTGTAGGCGGCAGTCCCGAGGAGCTTGGGGAGCTGACTCTCCGTCACCCTGGCCACGAGTCTCGAGAAGTAGAGCGCACCGGGGCCGGTGTGCACTTCGTCCACACCTGGTGTCGCGACTACGCTTCTCAGGGCAGCCGCCGGCGTCAGCGGCTCTTTCAAGAACAGGACATCGTAGCGATATTTATCGCGTTGCGTGCCGAAGCCCTTCGGGGCGCGGGTCAAAGTGTCCCGCATCTGCTTCGCGGAGCGCAGCACGACGCTCGCCCGGTAGTCGAAGGTTTTCGAGAGCGCCGCCTCGATCGTCGCGCCGAGTGCTGCGGCCTTTGCCCCATCCGCGTCGAAGAGCACGTTGCCGCTGGCGATGTAGGTGGTCACCCCGTGGAATCCGTGCTTCTCGAAGCAAGCCTTCAACGCAGACATCTTGATCGGATTGTTCCCGCCGACGTTGATTCCTCGAAGCAGCGCGACGTATCGTGTCATGGGTTCGAGGGGCGGCTGGTCCGGGTCAATTCTCGGTGATCGTCAGGCTCGCGTCGAGCCAGTTCACGCCGCGGGCTTCGTCCCAGGTAGTGCCGGACGAGAAGCGCACGGCGAAGCGCGCGTCCGCCAGGAGCTCGGGATCCGGAAAGGCGAGTCCCAGCCGGTAGCTGCCGGGGGGAAGCGCTTCCGGCAGCGCCACGCTCAGGCAATGGCTGCTCGGCTCGCCGGGCGTCCAGCGCCGGATGTCGACAGGTAGATCGAGCTCGACGCTCTCCGGGCCGTCGAGCACGAGCCGGGTGGGCCGCGGATTGTAGGCTCGGGCGTAGCCGTCGTTCACGATCTCCAGGGAGAACGGCAGCGTCGAACCAGCGGGCGCCCGCTCCGGGAACGCGTGGGCGAGCAGCGCGAAGCGGTAGCCGAGCCGGCACCGAATGCGTTCGAAACAGCCTTGCTCGCGCCAGCCGTCGATCACGCCCGTGTGGTAATCGACGTTCAGGAAGCTGAAATGATGGAGAGCGAGCTCGCTCTCCGCCGAGGCACAGTCGCTGCGCGGCGGGTTCAGGGCGCACGTCTCGCCGCCGACCGCGGTATAAGCCGAGTCCTCGGCGGCGTACGCTTTCTCGCCCGGCTCCTGGTACGTTCCCACGTCGTCGTCGCTGCCGAGGAAGCAGTCGTTGAGGTGTCCGACGCGGGATAGCGCGTCCTCCTGAAAAGCGCTGGCGGCGTCGAGCGGACCGCCGTACGCGGCGAGCTTGTGCGAAGGACGTCGCGCGAGCACCATGCGCGAAGCCGGCAGCGCCGCGAGCAGCGCGTCGAAGATCGTTTCTCGGGCGTCCGGGTCGGTCAGGTCGTTCGTCGAGGCGTGCCACTCGCCCCAGGCGCCGACGAAGCCCGCGTGGAGAGCGGAGATGACGTCCGAATGCTCGCGGAGCAGCGGCGCGAGGCGAGCGACGTGATCGAGGACGCGCTCGAGCGGCGCATCCGGGGAACTCCCATCGTCCGCGTAGTAGAAGCGGGGCAGCGCCTTCACGCCGGCGGCCCGCGCCTCGCCGAAGCTCTCGGCGAGGGTCTCCAGCAGCGAGGCGTCGAGGTCTCGATCGCGGTAGTCGTCGAGCAGCACGCGGCCGTAGAACAGCGTGAACCCCTGCGCGCGGAGCTCCTCGACATCTCCCAGGCTTCGGAGATCGAGGAAGCGGAACAGGCCGCGCTCCGGGTTCAGGAGCTCGGTACATTCGGGGTCGGACGACGGATCATCACCGGTCGAGAACAACCGAGCGGCGTGGGAACGGGGCGGCGGGAGCGCGCTGCAGTCGAGCTCACTCGGCGGTACGCCGCCGGAACCCGCGTTCCCGTCTTTTCCAGCCGCGTCCATCGTGGCGTCTCCGCCCTGACCTGCGCCGTCTCCACCGAGCCCCGCGGGCGCTCCTGCCCCGGCTCCACCTTGGCCTCCGCTGCGGGCTCCGTCGCCGGAGGCTCCCGCCGCCGAAGTCCCACCCATTCCCGCCTCCGGGCGCCCGCCGGCGCCGCTGGTGCTCGCCGTGCCGTCCGGGCCCTTGGACGGGGCTTGCCCTTCACCGCAACCGAACGCGAGCGCCAGAGCGCCCGCGATCGTCCCCGTTCTCGTCGAAAGGCGTCTCCACATGTGCGGGAACAGGATCGACCGTGGCAACGCGTGCTGTCAACGAAGCCTCGCCGCCGCGCGCGGGACGAAAGTCGGCGGACAGGAAAGGATGCGGAACGAGGGCCGCTCGACCTACCAGGTCCGCTCGAGCTTCCGGCACTCGGACGGGACCCTACGGCTCTGCTGGAGCTACGCCGGCGCGGGGCGACTAGCGGATGGTCCCGAAGCCGATGTCTTCGTATTGGCAGCCGGCGGCGCTGTTGCAGGTGCCGATGAAGAGGCTGCAGCCGAGGAGCGGTATCACGCGATAGCAGGGGGTCGGACGGGGAGCCGTCGTGAGGAGCGGCGTGAAGGGCAATGACGGATGAGGGCGCGAGGTCACGAAGGTGCGAAACGCATCCTCGATGTAGAGGGTGAGCCGATCGTCCGAGGCGCCCGTGACGAAGTCGAACCCGGCCTGGAGTTCCGTGAGCTGGCGTCCGGCCGGAAACGGCTCGCTCGTGCTCGCGCGCACGGCCTCGAAGTGTTGGACGGCGCCGCTCGTGGGCGCGAGCGTGTAGTAGAAGGCCAGCGCGTCGGGGCTCAACACGGGGCCGAGGATGTCGTAGCCGAGGCCGGCCGCCGCAGCGTTGGCGGCCGCGAGGGCGGCGGGCGCGCGATCGACCGCGCTCGAGTCGTAGCCGAAAAGCGCGCTGACCGGTATGGTCACGAGCTGCGAGCGGGCCGCGTTGCTGCCGATGAGCAGCGCGCCGTCCGGGCTCAGCCAGAGCGAGTGGTGGGTGAGCGAGATTTCGGGGTAGTAGCCGCTGGCTACCGTCCGTGACGTGTAGCCGCCGAGCGGTGTGCCCTCGAACAACAAGAGGCTCTGTCCGGAGCAGACGTTCGTGGCGCGATTCAGGAGCACGCGCGTGCCGTCGGGCGTGGCGCTGAGGAAGAGGTCGTGGATGGCCGACTCGCCCTGGGCCACCGAGGTGCTGAGGTCCGGATCCATCGTCCAGTCGGCCGCGGCGGAGGTGGCTCCTTCGCACGAGGAAACACAAGCGTTGTCGGTGCAGGTGGCGATGCCGCAGTCGCCGCAGCTCGCGACCGTTCGCGTGAGCCCGCAGCTGTCCGTGCCCGTGAAAGCGCCGCAGTACGCCGTGTGGCTCGCGCAGAACTCGGCGTCCGTCTCGGGACACTCGCAGACGTTGGCCGAGCCGCACACGGTGCCGTTCGAACACGAGCCGCAGTCGATGGACCGGGCACTGCCGCAACGGTCGTCCGCCGCGAGCGTCCCGCATTCGCCGCCCAGGCGCGCGCAGAACTCGACGTCGGTTTCCGGCCGGCAGACGCAGTTTCCGGCTTCGCACGTTTCGGTGCCGCTGCACCCGCCGCAATCGGCGCTGCGCGCGGCGCCGCAGTCGTCGTCGGCGTCGAGAGGGCCGCACTCGCTGCCGAGGCGCGCGCAGAACGCCGAGTCGGATTCGGGTTCGCAGGAGCAGGTCCCGTCGTTGCAAATGTCGGGGCCCGAGCAGTCGCCGCACTCGACGTGGCGGGCATTGCCGCAGTTGTCGTCGGCGTCGAGGGTTCCGCACTCGCTGCCGAGGCGCGAGCAGAACGCCGAGTCGGACTCGGGCCCGCAGGAGCA
>DASXWF010001430.1:0-10738 GCA_036503835.1 Polyangiaceae bacterium
TGCATTGGTAGTAGGCGCTGCCGAAAGGAATCGGCTTTTTGCAGTTGCTACAAAGCTTCCACTGTGAGGGCGTGGCCATCTAGCTACTCTTCACGAAGTTCCCAGGGGCGTTCTGCACCACTTTTCCGTTCGCGCGCCAGCCAATTCATCACTGCATCGGCCCAGATCTCGCGCGCCTCGTCGCTCGGATGAATCCGATCCTTCTTGCGCGCCAGGTCGCGCACGATGGTGTCGGAATCGAGGAAGCGGCAGGGCTTCAGATTTTCGCGGATGACGCGCAAAATCCCGGTATCCGGCTTCCAGCGCGGCGGGCTGACCCACACACAGGGCCGCCCTTCCAGCCTCCGCACCAAGCGGCGCACGGCGTTCGCGCGAGTGTCGGGCGCGGAGAGCTCGAACTCGTTCGCACCGAGCGTGATGAGCACGAGATCCGGGCTGTAGCGCGCGACGTAGCTGCCGAGCTCGGCACTCGAGGCCCACGTCGGAATGTAGCTGGCGGTCTGGTACTCGAGCACGCTGCGGAGTCCTGCCGCTTTCAACCGCTTGCTGAGCGGAACGCCGAGCGAGCCGGCAAACGAATCGCCGACGTGAAGCACGAGCGTTCCGCGGGGCAGCTCGGGTTCCCGCGCCGTCTCGCCCGGGCTCGGCTCGGGACGATCGGTTCCGAGCGGTGCGGCGAGATCGAGCCCCTGGCGCGCGGGCTTGCCGTCGGCTCCGAGTCCCACGCTCGACGCGGCAGCTTCCGGCGCTGCGAGCCTGGCCGTTTCGCCGGACGCAGGCGTCAGCACGGGCTCCACGGCCTCGGGGTTCGGAAGCTGCGCCGGCGCGCAAGCGAGCATCACGAACCCACCGAGCCCCAGCGCCAGCACGCGCGCTCGCCCCGTCAGGGGCAACACGTGCTGTTCCAACCAACTCCTACGTCGCGGTTTTTGCATCCTGCTCGCCGGCTCACGAGGTTTCGGGCCGCATGGCTCCCGCCGACGTAGCGGAAGGCCTGGGGGCGGTCACGCGAATTTTTTTGGCAATCCGCGTCATGCTCAATTGTCCGCTCACGCTTCACTTCCAGCGTCTCCGTTTCGGGGTTCTGCGCGACCGGCTCCTGCTCGTGCTCGAGCACGCAGCCAAAGCCCGGTTTTTCGACCCTTTCTGCGCCGCACTTCGGCTCGTCCGCGCGGGCGCAGCGCACGCCGTTCCACGTCTTTTCGTCGGCGCAGGCCCGCTCGATCACTCCGTGGCGGCACCGCCCCGGCGCTTCCACTCCGAACGGACAGCGCGCGCCCTCCGGCGTGAGCGCGCAGCGAAAGCCGAGGTGCGCGCCACCCTTGCTTGGCGCGCCCCGATCGCGAAGGCGCGCGTGCATCCATTTTTCGAAACGCCGGCTGAAACTCCCGCCGCGATACACCTTGGCAAAGCCCGACTCGGGCGGCCACGGATAGGGCCCGTACCAGTCGTCGCTCCACTCCCAGACGTTCCCGCTCACATCGAAGAGACCGAACGCATCCGCCGGGAAGCTCTTCACTGGGCAGGTTTTGGGCTGTTTCCAGCAGGTATGGCCGTCGGGTTCCGCGTCGCCCCACGGGTACTTCTGGTAGCGGTCGCCTCCGCGGAGCGCGTATTCGATCTCGGCTTCGCGCGGTAACCGGGCGCCCTTCGCCTTGCAGAACGCGTCCGCGCGCGTCCACTCGAGGCAATTCATCGGATGCTGGTTGCGTCCCGGCCTTCCGAAGTTGCAGAGCACGTGGTCGGCTTTGGTGGCCTGGCACGCGCCGCTCGCGACGCACGACGCGTACGCTTCCGCGGTCACCTCCGTCTCGTCGAGGCAAAATGGCGCAAGCTCGGTGAGGTACCGCGGGCTCTCGTCGTCGCTGAAGCCCTCGCTCGGCTCCGATCCGACCCAGAAGCGGCCGCCGGGGAGCAACCGCATCCCGCCGGGACAGCGCGGTTCGGCGCGTTGGGTGGGTGGTGTCGGGGACGCGGGCGAGAGCGCGCTCGGCGGCGCAAGGTTCGCCGCGGTCGTGGCTCCGCGCACGCCGCAGCGCTCGGCGAGCCGTTGCAAGCCTTCGCGGCGCGCGAGCGGCAGCTCCGGATCGGCGACGGCGATGGCGAGAATTTCTCCCGTGCGGGGCACGTCTCCGAGCGCGCAGCTCGCGAGCAGCCGCAAGCGCAGCGCCTCGCGGCGCACGCTCGCGAGCTTCGGCGGCAGCGCCAGCGACTCGTCCAGGTACTTCGCCGCGTCCGCCGAGCGCCCGATCAGGAACAGGTTCCGTCCGATGAGGTAGCGCGGAAGATCGTGGCTCGGATCGGCGTCCGACCACGCCTGCAAGAGCGGCGCGGCGACGTCGTACGAGGGGCCCGTCTCGGCGTCGCCGATGAGCAGCGCGCCGATCGCGCGGTGACCCGGGCCCACGCTCGCGAGCCTCTTCACTTCGAGCGTGCGCCGGCGGTCGGTGTCGAACACGAGCTCGAGCGCGCGGCCGTAGAGCTCCTGCGCCTGCGCGCCGCGATCCTGCTGGAACGCGAGATCCGCGCCGAGCTCGAGCGCCTTGGCGGCGTGGAGCTTCGGTATGTCCTTACTGACCGACAGCTCCACGTAGCGCTGGAGCGCCAGGTCGAACTCCTTCCGCACGCGCGCGCAGGCGGCGAGCCCGAAGCGGGCGTCGGTGTTGCCGGGATCGAGCCGCAGCGCCGCGCGGTAGCGCTCCTCGGCGCTCGGAGCGTCGCCCGCGCCGAGCCGTTCCGCCGCCTCCCCGAGCGCGCGATCGACGATGCGCGGGCAGCGGCGCTCGAAGAACGGCGGCTGCTCGAAGCGCGCCTTGGCCGTGAGCAGGGCGCGCTCCGGGATCGTCAACCGCGCGAGGGACGCGCGAAAGTCACGCTCGAGCGCGGCCAGGTCCTTGCCTTTCGTCAGCGCGGGGAGCTCCTCGCCGGCGTACCAGCGCCGCAGCGCTTCGGGGCCGTAGCCTTCGCGCAGGAAATCGACGAAGGCGCCCGCGACCGTGTACGCCTTGGAGGCCGTGAGCCCCAGGAAATCCAGCTCGAAGATGCTGGAGAGGCTCGGCAGGATGCCGAGCTTCTGCATCGAGGCCGCCCACTCGCGCTCGGTGAGCTCGTCCGTTTCGTCCGGAGCGGCGGCCACGGCGAAGCCCTCGATGCGCCCCGGATCGGGCCAGAGTCCGCCGAGCGGGCCCGCCACTCGAAAGGGTCCGCGCGCGAAGCTGCCGGCGACCACGTGGGCGAGCTCGTGGACGATGACCGGGTGCGGAAAGGGCGCCGCCTGCACGTAGACCTCGCGCCGCCAGGGCTTGGCGATGTACGTGCGCGACGCGCCCATGAGAAAGCCCTTTTCCGCGTCGTTCGCGAACAGGAACACGCGCACGCGCTCGGGCCCCCTGGCGCCGAAGTAGGCTTCGATCGCGGGCAGCGCGGCGTCACAGTCGCGGGTGAACAGGCGCACGTCGCGCTCGGCCAGTCCCCGCGCGTACACCACGTCGCAGCGCCGGCCGGCCAGGTGCGCGCCGAGCGCGCTCTCGATCGACGCCGCGGTGCTCCAGTGTCCGTAGCGGGGGCCGGAGGCCGAGTGGGCGAGGCTTCCGAGCGCGGCGACGAGCGCGAGCGCGCTCATGCCGGGTCGCGCGGCGGCCTTTCGGCGAAGGTTCGCGGCGTCCGCTTCGAGGACCTGCGCCGCCGCCAGCAGGGCGACCAGCGTCGCTCCGGTACCCCAGCGGTACGTGATCAGCCGATCGATCAGGTTGACGACGGTGTCGTAGAGCGGCCCGGCGAACGCGCCGAAGAACGGGTCGAACGCGAACACCATCGGGCTCGTGTAGAAACGCCCGAGGCTCACGGCGATGCCGGCGAGCGGCCCGGCGAGCGCCACGCCCACGACGAGCGCCGTGCGCTTCCAGCGTGCTCGCGCAGCCGGCCGCGCGGCGACGACGAGTCCGATGATCGCACCCCACGCTCCGCCGAGCACGCCGCCGGCGCCCGGCGCGAGCAAGTAGAGAGCAAGTCCTTCGCCCGGATCGCAGAAGCCCGCGCGCGCGCCGTGGAGGAGCACGGTCACGAAGCCGAGCGTCGCGAAGGCCGCGCCGAGCCCCATCCCGCCGAGCACCGCCGCCACGGGCCGGTAGCGCTCTCGGGCGCCCTCGAGCGCGGCGACGACCGCGGTGAGGCCCGGCAGCACGACGCCGGCCAGCAGCGCCGCCTCGTAGCCGGGTCCCGCGAACTGCGGCAAGAACCCGAGCCCGCCCAGCAAGAGCAGCACGAGCAGCGCCCCCGCCGCGCGAGTGCGGGAGCGGAAGCGTTCCAGCCAGGCGCGCAGCGCGGGATCCACGAGGATGAACGGAGCTCGAGGCTACCCGCGCGGGCCGCTACGGCCGCGCCTCGGATTCGATGCCGGGATCCGCGCCGCGATCGTCGTCGGCGGGGGGCGGCTCCGGCTCGGCGAGAACGAGCGGCAGGACCTCGTCGATGCGGCTCACGAGGTGCACCCGGATCTCCTCGCGCACCTCGGTCGGGACCTCTTCCAGATCGACGCGATTGCGCGCGGGCAGCACGATCTGCCGCACGCCGGCGCGATGGGCGGCGAGCACCTGATCCTTCACGCCCGAGACGGGCAGCACCGCGCCGCGCAGCGTGATTTCGCCCGTGACGGCGACCTCCGGTTTGCAGGGCGCGCGCAGGAGCAACGACGCGACCGACACGAAGATCGGCAAGCCGATGCTCGCCGCGTCGCGTGCCGAGCCGCCCCGGGGCGCATGCACGTGCAGATCGATGGCCCGGAGCCATTGCGGATCGAGCCCGAGCAGGCTGGCTCGCGAACGGACGAGCGAAACCGCGGTCTCCGCCGCCTCCTTCATCACGCTGCGCATGCTGCCCGTGATGTTGATCTCGCCCTTGCCCGGCATGCGCGTCGACTCGACGATCAGGAGGTCGCCGCCGGTGCTCGACACGGCCAGGCCCACCGCGACTCCCGGCACGAGCTTGCGCTCGGCGACCTCGGGAAGGTAACGCTCGGGGCCGAGCAGCTCGCGCACGAGCTCGGTCGTGACACGCTGGCCGACGACCTTCTTCCCCTCGGCGAGCTTCACGGTCACGTCGCGACAGAGCGCCGCGACCTCGCGTTCCAGGTTCCGGACGCCGGCCTCGCGCGTGTACGAATCGATCAAGAGCTCGAGCGACTCGCGTTCGAAGCTGAGCTCCCCGGTGGTCAGGCCGTGCTCCTTGAGCTGCTTCGGAATCAGGAAGCGCTCGGCGATCTGCGTCTTTTCCGTGCGCGTGTAGCCCGGGACCTCGATGAGCTCCATGCGGTCCTTCAGGGGCTCCGGGATCTGCCAGCCGTAGTTCGCGGTGGCGAGGAACATCACCTCGGAGAGGTCGAAGGGCAGATCGATGTAATGGTCGACGAAGGTCGTGTTCTGCTCGGGATCGAGCACCTCGAGCAGCGCGGCCGCGGGATCCCCGCGCAGATCCACGCCCATCTTGTCGACCTCGTCGAGCACCAGCACCGGGTTGCGGCAGCCGACCTTCTTCAGCGCCTGGATGATCCGACCCGGCAGGGCGCCGACGTAGGTGCGGCGGTGGCCGCGGATCTCCGCCTCGTCGCGCACCCCGCCGAGCGAGATGCGCCCGTAGCGCCGGCCCATGCTACGGGCGATCGAGCGACCGAGCGAGGTCTTGCCGACGCCGGGCGGGCCCACGAAGAGCAGGATCGGCCCCTTCTTGTCTTTGCGGAGCTGGCGGATGGCCGAGTACTCGATGATGCGCTTTTTGACGCGGTCGAGGCCGAAGTGGTCCTCGTCGAGACAGCGCTTCACCTGCTTTACGTCGATGCGATCGGGCGTGGTGCGGTTCCAGGGCAAGTCCGCGATCCACTCCACGTAGGTGCGGGTGACCTGGTACTCGGCGGACTGCGGCTGCATGCCCGAGAGGCGCGCGAGCTGCTTCTTCGCCGCCTTCTCGGCCTCGATGGGAGGCTCCGCCCGCGCGAGGCGCTCGCGGAGCTGCTCGATCTCGTCGTCGTCGCTGCCCTCGCCGAGCTCCTCGCGGATGCTCTTCATGTGCTGGCGGAGCACGTACTCGCGCTGCGACCGGCTCATTTCCGTCTGCACGACGTTGGAGATGCGATCCTTGGCGCGCAGCACCTCGAGCTGACGCTCGACCATCGCGAGCACGAGCTCGACGCGCTTGCCGACCTCGAACGCCTCGAGGATGCCCTGGCGGACGGTGATGCCCGCCTGCTCTTCGGGGAAATTCGACGCGATCAGATCCGCGAGCGCGCCCGGCTCGCGGACGTTGTCGAGGATGCTCGCCGTTTCCTTGGGCAGGTTCGGCATCAGCGCGAGCACTTCGCGCGTGCGCTCGCGCAGGCGCTGGCCGAGATCGGCGAGTCCCTCGACGGGGCCGGCGGGCTCCGGAACGCGCTGCACCTCGGCGCGCATGTACGGCTCGAGCCCGTGCGGCGTCAGCAGGCGAAAGCGCCCGAGGCCGTTCAGCACCACGCTGTAGTTCGAAGGGCCGAGCCGGATCACCTTCACGACGCGCGCCAGGGTGCCGACCGAGTAGAGGTCCTCGAAGGTCGGCTCCACGGTTTCGGCGCTGCGTTGGGTGAGCACCCCGACGAGGGCGCTGTCATTGCCTACGAGATCCTCGACCAAGCGCACCGAGCGGGGTCGGCCCACGTTGATGGGCACGACGCTCATCGGAAACAGAACCGAGTTCCGAAGCGGCAGAACCGCAATCCGCTCGGCGCGTGAGGACCGTTCGGTCGCGCGCATGCCCTTCACAGTAGTACGGCGGAAGGCCACGTCCAGCGAACTCGGAATTTGCGCCGAAGCGCTGAATGTCGCGAGAAAGGGCGCACTGTGCTAACCCGCGGGGTCATGGCGCCCCGGTTGACCCCGTTCGCGTTCGCCCTCGCTGTCGCGTGCGGCGGGACGCGCCAGATGGGTCCGCAGGAAGCCCTCGACTCCTACTCGAAGGCGCTCCAGGAGGGCCGCACCCAGGATGCCTATGCTCTCCTGAGTGCCGACGCCAAAAAAGACATTCCTTACGCTACGTTCCAACGCATCATTCGAGAGAATCCTGAAGAAATTCGGGAGCTCGGACGCTCGCTGGCTACGCCCGCCTCGCCGCCGCGGGTCACGGCCGTGGTCACAGCGCCGAACGGAGAGGCGCTGCCCCTCGTCTACGAGGACGGCGAATGGCGCGTCGACGCTTCGGCCATCGACTTGTACAGCCAGGCTTCCCCCGAAGCGGCGTTGCGCGGGTTCGTGCGGGCATTTCGCAACCGTCGCTACGATGTCTTGCTGCGCTTCGTCCCCGAGGCCGAACGCGAGGGCCTGGGCGTAGAAGAGCTGAAGCGCGCGTGGGAGGGCGAGGAGCGGGCCGAGCTCGAGTCTCTGGTCGCCGCGGTCGAGGCCGGCCTGCCGAACGCGAAGATCGACGTGGCGGGCGACCGCGCTACGATGGCGTTTGGAGCGGGAGGAACGGTCGAGCTCGTGCGCGAGCGCGGGGTCTGGAAAGTCGAGGATCTTCGCTGAGTGCGGAGCATTTGCTCGAGCGAAGGATCGGACAGTCATGAATCGCAAGGCCAGCGTCGAACGCAAGTCCCGTGAAACGAAGATCCGCGTCGAGATCGATCTCGACGGCACCGGTCAGGCGAAGATCGCGACCCCCCTGCCCTTCCTCTCGCACATGCTGGAGCAGATCGCGCGCCACGGGACCTTCGACCTGACGGTCGAGGCCGAAGGCGACGTGGAGATCGACGGGCACCACACGACCGAGGACGTAGGGATCGTGCTCGGCAAGGCGGTGCTCGACGCGCTCGGGGATCGCCGCGGCATCCGGCGCTACGGGTCGGCCACCCTGCCGATGGATGAAGCGCTGGTCACCGCCGCGCTCGATCTCTCGGGGCGGGCGTTCTTCGTCTGGCGCGTGCCCTTGCCGAAGGCGAAGCTCGGCAACTGGGACGTCGAGCTCGCCGAGGTCTTTTTCGAGGCCTTCGCGCGGACCGCGCAGGCGAACCTGCACATCCGCCTGATCGAAGGCTCGAACCTGCACCACATCGTCGAGATCTCGTTCAAGGCATTTTCCAAAGCGCTGCGCGAAGCGGTCTCGCTCGATCCGCGCTCTCCGGACGTGCCCTCCACGAAGGGAATGCTCGATTAGAAACGTGCCCGTGCCCGTGCCCGTGCCCGTACACGAGCAACAATCTGTGTCCTCCGGGCACGGGCACGGGCACGTTTACGGGCGCGGGATCGGCGGAGGTGAGGCGTGACGCTGAACGCACTCGTGGTGGACGTCGGGATCGGCAACCTGCGTTCGGTGGCGAAAGCCCTCGAGACCGCCGGTGAAGGCAGCGTGGCGGTGACGCGGTCGCGCGACCCGGACGCCGTGCGCAAGGCAGAGCGCATCGTGGTTCCCGGACAAGGCGGGTTCAGTGCGTGCGCCGCGCCGCTCCAGGGCGGGCTCGCCGAAGCGCTGCGCGAGGCGGTCGGACGCGGGGTTCCCTACCTCGGGATCTGTCTCGGCCTCCAGGTGCTCTTCGAGAGCAGCGAGGAAGCGCCCGGCGTGCCGGGCCTCGGCTGGTTTCGCGGCGAAGTGAAACGGCTCGAACGGACGCCCGGTCTCAAGATCCCGCACATGGGGTGGAACCAGCTCGACCTCGAGCACGGCGGTCATCCGCACCTCGATGCCGCCGGCGGCGCCGGAACGTGGGTGTATTTCGTCCACTCGTACCACGCGGTCCCGTCGGATCCGGAGCTCCTGCGCGCGACGGTGAGCTACGGCCCGAACACGGTGACCGCCGCCGTTTCCAGGGACAACGTCTTCGCGACGCAGTTTCACCCGGAAAAGAGCCAGGCCGCCGGGCTCCTGCTCCTCAAGAGCTTCTTAAAAAGGTAGTCGTTGTCTACGTCCGTCATGGAACTCATCCCCGCCATCGATCTGCTCGACGGCAAAGCCGTACGGCTTCGCCAAGGGCGCTACGAGGACGTCACGGTCTACGACGAGCAGCCGCACGTGCTCGCCGGGGAATGGAGTGGGCGGGTGCGACGCGTGCACGTCGTGGACCTGGACGGTGCCAAGGCGGGACGGCCCGTGCAGCGGGTGCTCGTGCGCAAGGTGGTGGCCGCGTTCGGGGCCGGCGTGCAGGTGGGCGGCGGCGTGCGCTCGCTGAGCGCGGTGGACGCCTACTTCGACCTCGGAGTCGATCGGGTCGTGCTGGGGACGGCGGCGATCCGCGATCCGGACATGGTCCGAGCAGCGGCCGAGGCGTATCCGGGGCGCATCATCGTGGCGGTGGACGCCCGCAACGGCAACGTGGCGACCAACGGCTGGACCGATCAGTCCGAGCGGCGCGCCATCGACGTGGTGCGGGAGCTCGCCCCGCACGGGCTCGCGGCGGTGCTCTACACCGACATCGAACGGGACGGGACCGAGGTGGGACCGAACGTCGAGGCCACGACCGCCCTCGCGCGCGACGGCGGCGTGCCGGTGATCGCGAGCGGAGGCGTGGGGCAGCTCGCGCACCTGCGCGCGCTCGCCGGGGCCGAGTCGCGGATCGTGGGCGCGATCGTGGGACGAGCCCTGCACGAAAAGCGTTTCACCCTCGAGCAGGCCGTCGAGGCGGTGAACGAGGGACCCGAACGCTGATGGCGAAGGACGCCGAGCGGGATCCCACCGACGCCCTCTCGCGGGCGTCGATGTTTCCCGTTCGCTCCCTGCCCGTCCCGACCGGCCCACCCGAGTCCGAGCGCGAGCCGGCGCCGTCGAGCGTGTTCGCCGGCGAGGACTTCCTCTTTCACCTCTACCGCGGCAGCGAGCTCCTTCAGGACAACTGCGTCGAGCAGGCCAAGGAAGAGCTCGAGCAGGCGCTCAAGCTTCAACCCCGCGATTCCGAGGGGCAAGGGCTGCTCGGCATCGTCTACTTCCGGCTCGGGATGTACCCGCGCGCGATCGAGATCTACGAGGAGCTCATCCGCGCCTGGCCGAACGAGATCACGCCGAAGGTCAACCTTTCGCTTTGTTACCTGAAGACGGGGCAGCAGCATCAGGCCCGGGACGTGCTGGAGGACGTGATCCGGCGCGAGCCGCACCACGTGCGGGCCTGGGGGTACTACGGCCTCGCGCTCGAGCGCCTCGGCGACTACGCGAAGGCGCAGGCGGCGTTCGAGAAGGCCAATCAACCGCACCTTGCCCTGCGCATGCAGCGCCTGGCCGAGGAAGCGGGCGGGAACGCGGAGCAGCGCGACGGCGAGCAACAGCACGACGAGGTGCGCCGGGCGGCCGCGGACGCCGTCCAGGAGCTCGATACGCACGCGGAGCTGCCGTTCGCGCAGGCGGACGATCGCAGCGAGCTCGAGCCCGTGCGTTCGACGCGCTGGCGCGCGATGGAGCCGGGGGAGGAGCCCTTTCCGCCGGCCTCGCGCACGCCTCGCGGTACGCCGCTCGCGATGCGGCTCGGGACGGCGACGGTCCCGTCGATGCAGGTGGAGATCGCGGACGCCGCGCCGCCCTCGGTCCGGCCGCAAGCCGCGGCCGTGGAGCCCCCGCCGGCCGGCGTCATCGTCACGCCGTCGGCCCTGGTGGCCGCGCTCGCGCTCGCGACGCCCGATGCGCGCGAGCGCGTCGTACTCCGCGGCAGCGTTGCGCTGGTGCGGTCGGAGGTGGGCTTCGCGATCCGGAACGACGCGCTGCGCGCCGTGCAGCCCGACGCCGCGCCGTTCGCGCGCGGGGC
>DASXWF010001431.1:0-2617 GCA_036503835.1 Polyangiaceae bacterium
CGCCCAGGCGGCTCCGTCGGCGACGTTCTCGCCGATCTACTACGTGATCGACGCGAACACGGGTGAGCTCAGCGCCGTTGCGGGCGATCCGATGCCGCTGCCGGAGAGCGGTTCCTACGCGTTTGCACCCGGCTACCTCGACGCGGGCTCGTACCTGCTGCTCAATCTGCTCAGCGACGTGTGGGGCAACGTCGGTCTGGAAGGCGACGCTGTCACCCTGCTCGAGCCGCTCGGGCCGTAGGCTGCCATGACGTGGTGCGCGAGGCTTCCAGCATGAAACGCGGGCGAGCGTTGCTCGGCTTTGGGCTCGTGGCGTTGGGCGCGCTCGCCGCGCTCGCGCGCTGCACGAGCTCGGAGCAGCGGCCGGCGGAGACGGCGCCGCGGACGGACACGACGGCCCCTCCGAGCGAACCGGCGCGCGCTGCGCCGACCGGCCAACCCGAGCTCGGAGGCAAGGCCGTGGCCCCGAGTCCCTCCGGTGCGGACCCCGCGAGCCCTTCTGGTGGGGCGCCGAAAGCCTCTTCACCCGCGCCCCTCGCGCCGGCAGAGCCGAGCAGTGAGGCCGGCAGCCGCATCTCACGCGCCCTCGCGAGCTCGCATCCAGCCGATCTCGAGCTACTCGGACGCATCGAGCGCGAGCTTCACCGCGAACCGCCGCCGCAGGTTCACGCTCTCTTGCGCCGTCGCCGTGAAGGCGCGACGCGCGACGAGCTGCTCGGCCTCGCTCGGGCGTTGCCGGACTTGCAGCTGCGTGTGCTCGCGGTGCGTTGGGTGGACGAAGTACGCCCCCCGGCGGACGCCGGAACGCTCACGCCCGCGGTCCGCGTGCCGGGCACGGGAACGCCACTTTTGAAGCCGATTACGCCGGTGCCCTAGTTGACGCGCGGCCGGCGACAGGGGACGCACTGGCGCCGGAGTTCGAGGCGCTCGCGCCTGCCTCACTCGTACAACGTGACGTCGTACAACGGGGCGACGTGTCTGTGCACCCAGTGCAGCACATTCACCAAGGCATCGGTGGCGTCGGGTTCGGCGAGGAGCACCTCGTCGAGCTCGATGCTCGTGAAATCGTCCCCCACCCGTGGGTCGTCGTCCATGTAGACATGGGCGAGCGCGGCCGTCACCTGCGGACCCGAAAAGCAGCCGACGTTTGCGCCACTGAACCAGGTTCCAAACGCGGTCTCGACCTGGTCGAGCACGCCCGGCGATGGCGCGTCGAAGAAGCGCAAGTCGATGTTGTAGCCTGAGCTCGTGAATGTACGCTCGTCCGTGAATGGGAACTGCGTCGGGGAGAAATGGCCACCGGGCGAGGTTTCGGCGCCGATCCAGCTGGCGGGCGCGGAGACCGCCACATCGCGCAGCGGCACCACCTTCGCGTCGATGAAGGAAAGCGCTCCGAGGAGCGCGCGGACCGACTCCGGTGCGACGTTCAGCAGACCATACTCGCAAGCGACGCCGCGCGCGGACAGACTGCTGGCCTGGAGCTCGATGCTCGAATTCGCCGGATCGTGACGACGGCCAGCGAAGCCCCCGCGCGCACCGAGCTCTGCAAACTTTACGAAGGCTCCCATGACGTCCGCGCTCGGGAGCTGCAGCGCCGCTGCCGGATCGGCAAAGCTGGCCTCCACGATCAACTTCGATGCATCTCGATGAGGGCTGACTTTGACGGAGGCCATTCAGCGATTGTCCCACGGGCCGCTGTCGAGCGCGTCGAACCGGCCCACCCACGACGCAGCGTCGAGCTCGACCGCACTGCCTCTCAGCCGACGAAACAACGCCCGCCGGGGCGCGAGCCATCGAGCGAGCGCTGGCAGCGCTCCGATGTCGGGCGCACCAGAGTTGATGTCGCCCACCGGCGGCAGCTTCGCGGCGCGGATCATGTAGCCCTTCCCTGTCCCGTCGATCGTCGCGTCGGGCGCGAGCGCATGACAGGCGGTGGGCCCGCCGAGATCGCGCATCAGCGTCGCATCCAGCAGCGTGATCCAGGCCGGCCCAGCCGCGAGGTCACGCAGGTTGTCCCTCGGTTCTTCCGAGGAGTGCTCGAAACCCAGGTAGCGCGGCAGCAGCGAGAGCACCTGATCGACCGCCACGTGGTCCGACGCCCAATGGCTAAACGCGAACCCCACCGTGCCGGTGCTGAACGGCACCTTCGACGCGATCGCGGCAACGGTCCGAATGAACGTCGTCGTCTTCTCGCCCTCGGCGGAATCCCACGGAAAGTCGAAGCGCATCAGCGTCACTAGGGTATCCTCGTCCTCCTCGAATTCGTCGAGCAAGAACTGGACGCCATAGTCGGCCGGGGGGCGGTCTTCCGAGGAGGAATAGATGAGGGCGAAGAAGTCGTCGTTCTTCGCTGGCTTCTCCAGGCGCTTGATGTCGCGGGCGATTCGACGTGAGGTGAGCGGCCCCGTGTCGTCGCCCATTTCGCACGATTTCAGGGCGTCCTTCGGGATGGCTTCCAGATAAGTGCGCAGCGCGGCCGCTCCCGCGGGCCCCAGCCTGGACAGAGGCTGCCCGGTGTGGAGCACGAGCGACAGACAGGGGCGAACCGACTCATGCTCTTGACCTCGGATCACCCGTGTCTTCCGCAGCGGATTGAGGTCTAGACTCATCGGCAATG
>DASXWF010001432.1:0-6223 GCA_036503835.1 Polyangiaceae bacterium
AGGAACGAGAGCGCACGCAGGGCGAAGGTTCCGCCGACCTCCTCGTAGCCGTCGGTCGTGAACACCGACAGCACGGATTGCCGCGACAGCAGCAGCGCAGGCTCGGTCCGCAAGAACTCCGCGCCCAGGTCGAGCAGCGGCACCGGTCTCGCGTCCAGCCAGGCACGCACGTTGGCGAAGCGCTGGCTGTCGAGCTCGAGCAGGGCGCTCGTCCCGAGCGTCAGCTCGTCGATCGGACGTGCGCCGAGATCGACGCCGAGATTTTCCTGGTCGAGGCCGTTCTGTTCGTGCTGGCCGTGGAACGAGAGGCTGCCGTGAATCTTCGGTACGGCGTAGCCGACGCGGCCGCCGGCCAGCCAATGGCTCGCGCGGTCGAGCGTCTCCTCGCCGGGGACGTTCAGCTCGCCTTCGAGGGCGCCCAGGTGGTGGTAGCCAGGCCGCGCGTTCCAGCGCGGCAGCACCGTGAAGCCGCCGTAGCCTTCGGCGAAGAAGCCGAGGCGGTGGCTCGCGCCCAGCATCGCCCCGTCGAAGCGAGCGAAACGCGCCGCGCCGCCGGCGACCTGCTGGCGCCCGAGGCGCACCCAGGCCGGCCCCGCGTGGTAGCGAAAATTCGCGGTCTGCACGTCGCCGTCGAAAGCGGGCTCGAGATTCGAGCTCGTGGGCCAGAGCCTTCCCCAGGCGGCGACCTCGAGATCGATGCTGTCTTCGTGCCACGGCGAGTCCAGATCGCGCGCGTCGGCGAAGACGTACTCGTCGATCGGCAGGGCGGTCTCCGACTCGACGATCGCGCCGTTGGGGCCGGGCAGCAGGGCGCGCCGGAACAGCTGCAGGTACGTCTCGCTCCGCGCGGTGAACGTGAACCGGTCGCTTTTTCCTTCGCTCGCCGCGGCCTTCGGCAGCGTCGCGGGCTCCTCCGCTCGGGCAATCGGACCGCAGAGCAACGACAGAGCCGGCACGAGCGGCGCGAATCCGACGCGGCGACGAACTCGAAGCATGCTCCTCGGGTGCAAGAGCTACTCGAACTACGGCTGGAACTAAACCCCGAAAGTCACTACCTTGAACCCATGTCGGGCGAGCTTTTGATCGAGGAGCGAGAGGGAAACACCGCTGTCTTGCGCCTGAATCGGCCCGCAAGCATGAACGCGCTCGACGAAGCGCTCGTGACGGCCCTCGGCGCCGGCCTCGCGCGCGCCAGCAGCGACGAGAACGTGCGGGCCGTCGTGCTCACGGGCGAAGGCGGCGCATTTTGTTCCGGTGCCGATCTGAAGGACGCGATGAAGGCCTTCGGCTCCGGCGTCGCGCTCGAAGACCGGCTCGCGGCATTCCAGGCAACCATTCTGGCAATTGCCGCCGCGCCGAAGCCGGTGATCGCTGCGGTGGACGGCGCCGCGGTCGGATTCGGCGCAGATCTTGCGCTCGCCTGCGATCTCAGGCTGCTCTCGGAGCGCGCATATCTCCAGGAAAAATTCGTCGGTATCGGCCTGATGCCGGACGGCGGCGGCACCTTCCATCTCGCCCGTCTCGTCGGCCCCGGCCGCGCGCTCGAGCTGCTCTTGCTCGGTGAGAAAGTGGAGGCGGCACGCGCCCTCGAGCTCGGCCTCGCCAATCGCGTGCTCCCCGTCGAACGGCTCCTGCCGGAGGCCAGCGCGCTCGCGCAGCGGCTCGCCGAGGGCCCCCCGCTCGCTCTCGCACGCATCAAGGCCGCAACCCGCGCGGGGCTCTCGGGCACGCTCGAAGAAGCGCTGCGCCGGGAAGCCGAAGGCCAGGCCCTCCTGCTCCGCAGCGAAGATCTGCGGGAAGGCGTGGCTGCCTGGCTCGAGCGCCGGCCGCCACGCTTTCAGGGTCGCTGACGCGGCGCCGTTTCAGACCGCGCTTTCGGTCACTTCACGACACCGCACTCGAGCGTCGGGCCCTTGTCGATGTTGTTCGCGTCGTTGCACTCGCGGATCATGTCGAGCGGGTCCACGACGCCCCAGACGGTCACCGTGTCCTCGATCGCCTGACCGTCCACGGTGATGCTTTCGCTCTCGCCCGGCGCAAGCGGACCGTCGATCGTCGCCTCTCCGAGCAGGCGGCCGCCGGAGCTCGGATCGCCCGCGTAGACTCGCACCAGGATAGCGCTCGCGTCGTCCGAACCTTCGTTCGTGACGGTGACCTCGATGTCCCCGTTGCAGGCGCCGTCATCGACCGTGAGCGCGAGGTCGGCGAGCTCTTCACCGGGATCCACCGGGCCTTCGACCTCGTTGTTGTCCTCGTTGCACTCGCGCTCGGCGTTCCCGGCGTCGATGGCCGCACGCACGATGTCGGGGAGCTCGTCGTGGCCGTCCGCGCTATCGACGTCGTAGGTCACCGTGACGAGGGTCACCGCGCCCGGCTCGAGACTCTTGTCGAGAACGACCGTGATCGGGTTCCCCATGCCGTCGAGCAATGGCTCCTCGGCGCCGTCCCAACTCCCGTAGAAGGTCACCTCCACGCCCGGGCCGACGCGCAGGTCGCCGTCGTTCCTGACCAGGACGGTGATGGCGACTTCGTCCTCGAGCTCGCCGCAGGCCGCCCCCGGCGACGAGATCTGAATCGCCACCAGCACGAGGTCCGGCGCCACGCCGTAGACGCGCGGTTGCGCGCGGTAGCTGTTGTAGAGCCGTCCATGGAGGGGCAACCACGCTTCCGGCTCGTGGAGCGGAAGCCCGCCGCTCTCGAGCACGTTGGTCACGTGGTAGGCGTGCTGGTTCCAGACCCGCCGCGCCGCCACCCAGGTGTCGGTCGGATCGCCGTAGACGCTGATTCCGTTCGGCTGGGCGTCGAGCGGAGCGTCCATGCCGTCGGGCCAGGTGCTGAGCGGGTCCTCGTTGCACTGGAAGAACTCGTTGTTGTTGACGAGGATGATCTCGGCGTTGCCGTCGTTGTCGACGTCCGCCACCACCGTATTCTCGATGATCGTGCGGCTGATCGACGGAGTGGCGAGGTAGATGCCGCCCGACGCGCCGTCGTAGACGCGGAAGTAGCACTCGTCGTTGTAGACGACCTCGGCAGCGCCGTCGCCGTTGAAGTCGAAGATGCTCGACGAGGTCGCGCGGCTCGAGTCGTCTTCCGTGTCGCGCTTCCAGCCGTTGTGAAGGCACACGCACTGGCCCGAGATCGGGTTGCAGACCGCGCCAGCGTTGCAGTCTTCGCTCGCGTCGCACTCGCCGCCCGGGTTGCGCGGCGGATTCGTCGCGGGTGGCGCGCCCGTCTGCGGCAACACGTCCGGCCAGGCAGGACAATTCGTGGCCTCCGGATCCTGGAGATCGACCACGGTGTAGAAGTTGGCGAGCGCCGTCGCGATTTCCGGGTAACCGTCGCCGTCGAAGTCGTCGACGTTGGGCGCGCCGCCGTCCTGACCGCCGCCGAGCGCCATGCTGCGGATCACCGCGCCGGTCTGGGAGTCGAGGATCAGCAGTGTGCCGTTCGAGATCACGACGACCTCGGGCACCTGGTCGAGTGCGTTGGCAGGACCGGGCGCCGGCGAGGCCGCAGACTTGTCGGCGCCCCACACGTCGGCGACGGCACAGAAGCCGTCGGCGTAGGCAGGCGCGGGAGTCGCGTTCCAGAGCACGACGAGCTCGTTCGCCGCCGGATCGAACTGGTAGAGGCTGGTCCCGGCGACGATCTCGAGGCCGGGCACGTCCGCGCGCACGTCGGCGACGCAAACCGTCGGCCCCATGACGCGTGATTGACCCATGAACGTGTTCGCCCCGATGGGTCCTACACCGACCGCTGCGTGATCGTACGCCAGGACCCCGGTGGCCGGGTCCCGGCTCAATACCAGGACGTGGTGGCCCACCACGATCTCCGCCAAGCAGGGCGGGCGCGCGTCGCCGGGATCGGCCGGCGGAAGCTGGCAATCCGTCTGCGGATCGAGATTGACGATCGCAGGCGCCGCGTAGCGCCAGGAGCTTTCGCCCATCCCGAGCAGATTGGTCTCGGTAAAGATGACCTCACCTCGGTTGCTGAGCACCTGAATGCCCTCACCGTCCTCGAGCGGAACGACGATCTCGGGAAAGCCGTCGAAGTCGAGATCGCCGACGGCGAGCGCTCCCGCCGGGCGCCCGAGCGCGAGCGCCCTGCTGTCGTCCTCGTCGTCGCCGTCGCAGTCGGTGAGCGGCTGCGAAACGCAGGTGCCGTTGCGGCACGTGAGCCCGTCGGGGCAGGTCATGTCCGGGCAGAGCACGGGTGCCGCCGCGCCGTGTCGGTCCTCCGTCGGGAGCCCTTCGCTCCAGTAGGCGCCGTTCGCATCCATATAGGTCGCCTGCGGCGTGGCGGGAGCTGCCGGATTGCCGCACAGGGCGAAGTAGTCCTCGCCCTTGTTCGGACCGCCGCCGTGGATCGCGCGGACGATGGCGTTGCTCGTGCCCGGCTCCTCCGCGTAGTACGTCATGAACACGACCTCGGGGAAGTCGAGCTCGTTCACCTTGCCGTCGCCGTTGTCGTCGTCCAAGTTGACGACCATCGGCGTCGAGAGCACCTGCGCGGACCAGCGGAAGGACTTGCTCGCGGGGGCGTCCGGCATATCCTGCGTGCCCGCGCCCCAGTTGAACTCGAGCGCCGGCGGGACGTCCTCGAACGGCACCGGCGGCAGCGTGCAAGTCGGCGCCTTGCCGGTTCCGGTGCACACCCCCACCTCGCACACCGTGTCTTTCGGGCAATCCCAGTCGTCTTCGCAGGTGCAGCCTGCACCGCTCGGATTGTCGGGATTGCAGAGGCTCTGGAAGCGATCCTCCCCGAGGCTCGAGCAGGAATAAGCAGCGTCGTCCGATCCGCCGTTCGACGCGCACAGAAAGACGTCGTTGCCGTCACAGCGGCGGGCGTCCGGCTCGCACACGTCGTCCTGACACGTCCCTTCCGAGCTGCAGAACTTGGAGGAAGGACAGTTGACGTCCGAATCGCAGTCGCAATCTTCCGCCTCGTGATCGCAGACGTGCGGCACGCAGATGTTGCCGCCGCCGGAAGCCGCCACGCAGTCCTCGTCGTCCCCGCAGTCGAGATCGTCGCAGGTGTTGTCGACACACGCCGCTTCCGTGCCGTTCACCTCGCAACGCTGACCCTTGCCGCAGGAGAGGCCGTCGCAAGGATCGCTCGGGCCGGTGCCGGCGCTGCCGCCCTGGCCGCCGCTGCCGGCGAAAATCACGGTGCCGGCCGAGCCGCCCTTCGGGCTCACGCTGCCGCCGCTGCCGCCGCTGCCGCCGCTGCCGCCGCTCCCGGAGGTGCCCGCCGTAGCGGGGTTCGAGACTTCAGGCGTTCCACCACACGCCGCGAGGAGCCAAGTGCTGGCTCCCAACACCAAGAAAGTACGCACGGGGCCTCCCATGCGCGGAGTCTAGCCCAAAGCGGCCTCACCGGGGCCGCTGCCCGACGAAAGTCGACGTGCCGACCTCGCCTCGGAGCGCCCGCGGGACCGCCGTTCCCGCGACGGCGCGAGGCCCTCCGCCTCAGTGCGGCTCGTCGTCGCAGGTGAGGCTCGGGCCTTCGTCAACGTTGTTGGCCGTCCGTTTCGTCACACTGCTCGATCGACGGCCCTACCGCGCGGCCTGAACGCGCGAGCCGTCGCGAGTCCGCTCAGAACAGATAGCGTTCGCCGGAGTCGCAGAGGATCGTCACGACGTTGCCCTGACCGAGCTCCGCTGCGACCTCGCACGCCACGTGTACGTTCGCCCCCGAGGACGGCCCGACCAGCAAGCCTTCCTCGCGAGCAAGACGCCGTGCCATGCGCTCTGCGGCTACGTCGCTCACCTCGACCACGCGATCGAGATTCTTGCGATCGAGAATCTCCGGAACGAAGCCGGCGCCGAGGCCCTGAATCCCGTGCATCCCGGCGCTCTTGCCGGAGAGAACGGCGCTGCCCGCGGGTTCCACCGCGACCAGGCGCACGGCCTTGCCGAGCTTCGCTCGCAACACCCGCCCGACTCCCGTGATGGTGCCGCCGGTGCCGACCCCCGCCACGAACGCCGCGATTTGCCCGCCGGTCTGTTCGAGGATCTCGAGCGCGGTCCCCTGCTCGTGAGCGAGCGGATTGCTCTGGTTCGTGAACTGGCTCGGCATGAAGGAACCGGGCGTCTCTTCGAGCACCTGCTTGGCACGGCCGACGGCCCCGGACATCCCGTCTCCGGCCGGGGTGAGCACGATGTCCGCGCCGTACGCCCGCAGGATGTAGCGGCGCTCCAGGCTCATGTCCTCCGGCATGACG
>DASXWF010001433.1:0-10118 GCA_036503835.1 Polyangiaceae bacterium
GTGCCCTCCGACAGACCGTAGATGCGCCACGCGGCGCTCCGGAGGCCATACGCGATCGAGACCATCTGCTGGGAGGTGGCGTTGAACTTGAGCCCGACCGTTTGTCCGTTGACGATCCGGTCGGTATTGTGCGCGCTGGCCGTCAGGTGCACGATGCGCGTGCTCGGTGCGGTGGAACCGACCGTGACGAACCAGGTTCCGCTGCACGTGCTGGTGGGACGAATGAAGATGGGGATGTTCGGCTGGAAGTACTGGCGGTGCGCGAAGTTCGCCGCGTTCGGCAGCGCGTTGCAGCGCATCCAAACGCCGATCGCCATGGAGGGCGCGTTCGACGGGTCCTCGAGCCAGGCGGCCACCGAAACGCCCTGATTGGAGCCACGCGCGGGCAGCGCGAGGTTGACGATCGAATCGGTAGCCGGGAGCAGTACCAGGGCGCGCTCGAACGGCATGAGCGTTTGGGTCGCGACGTCGGCGATGGTGCTGGGGGCCGAAACGCTGATGCTCGTCGTCCGAAACCCGTCGTCCTCGCTCTGGGTGAGCACGCCGGTCGGCGCGGGCCCGGTGCGGAACCGCAGCAGGGCCCCCGGCGACATCATCGAGAGCGTGCCGGTCGTCGGCACGTTCATGATTCCGAACGGCATAGTCTGCCCGGTCTCGGTCGCCGAGGGACTCAAGCCGTACCAGCCGACCTCGACCGCGTCGGACGCGTCTCCGGGCATCAACGCGCCGGCGCCGGGGTAGATCTTCAGAGAGCGCGCCCGCGGCGAAGAGAACACCCGGATGCGCTGGTCGCGCCGAGGGCTGTACCGGATGTTGGTGAGCTCGGGGACGGCTTCGTCGGTCGGCCACTCGATGTCCGAGTCCAGGTTCAGCGTGGTCCCGATGGTCCCGCCGATGGGTGGGTGGGTGAAGCTCGGGTCGGCGTGAGCGGACTCGGCACAGCAGAGGAGGCCGAGGGCGGGGAGAAGGAACCTTCCGACCAGTCTCGCGGCGGGGCGAAGCGATGGCGCTCGGTGCAGCATGCGCGCGTTCTTCGCAAGCAGTGTGCCGGAGGCGCACTCGACTCGTCCGATCGCGCTCGCCGCGTAGTTTCCGCCCAATCGTGAGAGCTCCGGCTGAACGGCGGCAGCTCATTCACACCCTTGTCCATCCGGCGTTTCCGCCGTCACGGACGCTTCCGTGTGACAAGGCGTTCGGTAGGACAACCCACGAGCCGGCAAATCCCGGATCTGTCCGCTAAACGGTGGACAGCGCCGATGAGCGTAAAAAGCTCGTTGTGCTCGTGTCGCGCCTCCTGTTATCTCGCCCGAATGTCCGGTAATAGTGGTCGGTACGGATGGTACAAAGCGATGGGCGGAGTCCTGTTCCTGGGGCTCGCGCTCTGGTGCTCGCCGGGGCTCGCTCAGGACGAGGAGCCGCAACGGCAGAAGACGTTCGAGCCGTATCAGGGCGACACGGAGCCGGAGGTGGAGCCGGAGTCGGCGTCCACGACGCACCTCGACCTCGCGCTCCGAAGCGGCGGCGCCTTCGCGTTCGGCGACACGCGGGAAGGCCTGTCGCAGGCCGACATCGTCAATACCCAGATCCCGATCTGGATCGATGTGGGCGCTCGCTTCGGAAGGAAGCTCGAGTGGCACGTCGGCCTCTACGCTTCTTACGGCTTTACCTCCATCGCCAAGCCTCTCCAGGACCTGTGTGACGCCGACGAGGCGCAGTTTCCAGGCCTCGACACGACGTGCTCGGCGCGCGACCTCCGCGTCGGCTTCCAGTTTCAGCGCCACTACCGCCCCACGCCGCAGCACGATTTCTGGTTTGGAGTCGGCTTCGGCTGGGAGTGGCTGACCCTCAGCGAGCGCGTCACGCTCGAGCAAGAGTCGGCCACGCTGGACGTCGGCTTGAACGGCCTCGACCTCAGCCTCCAGCTCGGCCTCGACATCTTCCCCATCAAGAACCTCGGAATCGGCCCGTTCCTCGCCCTCGACGACGCCTACTACTTCTCGCAGAGCCAGGAGTGCACCGGGAGCTGCGGCACCGTCCCCGCGGTCGCCACGACCATCTCGGGCGTCACCGCGCACTACTGGCTGTTCCTCGGCGCGCGGGTGGTGGTCATTCTCTGAGCAAGCGCCCTGGGCTCTCCGAGGCAGGTGTCGGAGACGTCGAACCGACCGCGCACTATCTCGCACGGGGGAGCGCATTGCTGACGGCGTGTCATCGGTGAAGTGTCCACTCCAGGGTTTCTCGAAGCGCGCGACTGGTGTTCCCTAGGAGCATCAGCGGAGCACCGCTGCAGAGCGGAACGTCAGGGGACGTCGGCGGGTTCAGAGGAAAGGGAACGACAATGCGCGCGAAAACGAACGATCTACGGGCCTCTGGAAAGGCATCCGGCGCGAGGCGCAAAGGGCAAGCCGCTCTGCTCATCGGGGTTCTGCTCGGCAATATGCAGTGCGGAACGGGCCAGGGTACCGGCGAGAGCAGCGTGGATTCCGGTCCGGTGGCGACCGTCGCCGAAGCCATTTCCAACCCGCCGACGGTCACGCCGCCGGCGCGGGCCGCCAGCGCAGCCGTGGGCGCGATCCCCGCGAGCGGTTCGGTGGGTGCCGACGGGCAATACCACTATGCGATCCCGATCTCGGTCCCCGAGGGACGCAACGGCATGGCGCCGAACCTATCGCTCCAGTATTCGTCGGCTGGAAACGACGGAATGCTCGGCGTCGGCTGGGCGCTCGGGGGACTGTCGTCGATCACGCGCTGCCCGGCCACGGAGGGACAGGACGGCAGCCCGGATCGCGTCCTCTTCAACAACGCGGCCGACCGCTATTGCCTCGACGGGCGGCGCCTGGTGCTCGTATCCGGCACCAACGGCGCGGTCAGCGCGGTCTACAAGACCGAGGTCGACAGCGGCGTGCGGGTGAGGATCACGGTCGCGGATTCGATCGGGCCGAAGACCTGGCAGGTCGACGACGGCGCCGGCCGCATGGCGGTCTACGGCGTGTACGGCGGCAACGCGCTCACTCGCCGTACCCTCGACGCGAACGGAAACACGTCGCAAACGCAGACGGTGTACCTGAACTGGCCGAAGGTCCAGGAGCAGGACGCCTTCAACAACGCGATCTCGTACACCTACAATAACCTCGGTGGCGACAGCACGTCGAACGGCGTCGACCTGCCGGTGCAGATCGTTTACGGAAACTGCTCGGGGACTCAGCCCGCCTGTCCCTTCGCCAACTGGCGGCAAGTGACGTTCAGCTACCAAGATCGGCCCGCGGGAGACCAGTTCGAGACCTACGTCAACGGCGTACGGATCAAGCGCAAGGTGCGTTTGACGCGGATTCTCGCGCAGATCGGCGGCTCGAGCGGAGGCTTCACGACGATCAACGACTACCGCATCCTGTATCAGCAGAGCACGGTCTCCAAGCGCAGTCTCGTCACCTCGGTGAACCGCTGCGACGCGGCCGGAGTGTGCATGCCGGCCACCATGTTCGAGTGGGCCGGCCTCGGCAGCAGCTTCGGCACGTACAGGACCGCACAATTGTCCAACGCCAACCCGGCCGCCTTCTCGACCCTCCTCGAGGGAGCCGGCTTCCCGGACGACAGCACCATGGCAGTGCTCGACGTCAACGGCGACGGCAACGACGACGTGATCGTCAAGCGCTGGTCGCGCCTCGACAACGTCACCCTCAATCTGCCGAACGGCACGGCCAACGGCGCGAACCCCCAGACGAACTACAACGAGGATCTGCTGTTGCTCGGCGACGGCGGCGGATACTTTCAGCCGCCGGTCGTGATCGATCACGACGGGGACGGCGTCACGCGCCGGAACCAGCCGTGCCAAGAGATGGAGATCATGGACCTCGGCGGGGCGATGCCGATCGATCTCGACGGCGACGGGAGCGTCGAGCTCGTCGCTCGGGTCAACACCGGTTGCCCGTTCAAGGAAATTACGGGCAACAACCACCAGTACATCCGTGTCACGCCGAACTTCCCCGTCGCCGATCTACCGGCCGGCTATCGCTGGACGGTGTTCCGCTGGGATCCGGCGGCGCGAGCCGTGCGTGAGTGGCACCTCGACAGGATCGAGGCGATTCCGTACGGCGGTTCGCTACAGTTCATCGACCTCGACGGCGACGGCCTGCGGGACCTCGCGTCCGCGCCGGTTTTGGCCAACGGCGTTCGGGGCGACTGGAAGATCAGCCTCGCGCGACTGACACCGCAGTTGATCGGACCGCCGCTTCTGTCCTACGGCACGGCGGAGTCGACCGGACTCCAGGAGGAGGGCGGTGTCATGCGCTCCGTGACGGTGGGCGACCTGGACGCGGACGGCCGCGAGGATCTGATCAGCGCCAACGTCGACCTGACGAGCGCGCAGTTCGGCATTCAGACCGTGTTCCGCATCGGAGCCAGCGGCATCGGGGCGCTCGTCACGCGCTCGGTCGAGCCGAATCAAGTCACCGGCTACGAGTTCCGCCTCGACATCAACGGCGACGGCCTCAAGGACACCCTCTACCGAAATCTCCAGAATACCAACTGGAAGATCCGTATCAACACGGGCAACGGCTATGCAGCGCCCAGCGTGCCCGGGGGTCCCGAGGTCTTCAACGTGTTCTCGCACATGTTCCCCGAGACCGAGATCCGGACGCCGAACCTGTACAAGGTCGACAGCGGCATTCGCATCGCCGACCTGAACGGCGACCGCCGGGACGACGTGCTCGTGCTCGCCTTGAACAACGACGCCCAGGTCGCGACCTTCGGCTGGAGCACGTTCTCCGCGCGGTCGGTGCGGGTCATGTATTCGAACGGTGCCGGCTTCGACCCGCCCGTGAACATTGCCGACCGCGGGGGCGTCATGGGCCCGATGTCCGTGCCCACCAAACGCTGGCCGTTCCAGACCCTGGCCGACGTCGACGGCAACGGCTTGCCCGACCTCGTCGAGTTCCTGCAGAACGGCTCGAGCACCCCGACGCGCGTGTTGACCGTGCACCGTCTGGCGAACCTGCCGGCGGGCACCGACGTGATCACTCGCATCAAGGACGAGCGCGGCATCGCGGCCGATATCACGATGGACGCGCTCTCGGGCGCCTCGTACGCCCGCTTCGGGACCGGCACCGACGTTCACCTACCGACCACCCACTATGCCGACGCCGGCGAGGCGTGCGTCTACCCCGCCGCCTGCACGGCGCGCGGCCGAGCGGTGCGCGAGCTCCGCGACTACCGGGCACCGCGCGTGACGCAGGTCGCCTACGACTACCGCGGAGCGCGCGTCGATCGACAGGGCCGCGGCTCGCTCGGCTTCAAGAACGTCGGAGCGGTCGATGCCGTATCGGGGCGCTACACCGTCCAGACCTTCGCGCAGTCCGCGCAAGCCTTCGCCAGCGGCGGCCGCACGGTGTTCATCTATCCCGACATCGATACTCCACGCCGCACCGAAGTGAGCTACCCGCCGGTCGAGACGAGCCCGAGCTTCCCGGAGCTCGCCGCGGTCACGTCCGGTCGCTCGGCCAGCGTCTCGACGTGGGCGCCGACCTATCGCACCGGATACCCGGTGTTGAAGCAGCGGACGGTGTCGACGACCGACATCTTCCAGCACCCGTCGACGCGCCACAGCACGTTCACCACGCGGACCGATTTCGACGCGACCTATCCGCTGACCACCCGAGAGGAGGTGCTGTTCAACGATCTCGTCGCGGGGACCATCGCTCGAACGACCACGGCGACGACCTACACGGTCGACGCGGCGCTCTGGCTCCTGCGGCGTCCGCTCCACGTCACCGTGAGCAAGGAGAGCAACGAGGATGTCAACGACTCGGGTTGTACCGCGACTACGTGCGTGAGCTCGGGCGTCACCTATGACTACACGTACGTCACCGGCACGGCGGCGCCCCTGACGCGAACCCGCCGGCACGGCGGCGAGGAGCTCGTGCACCGCTGGGTGCGCGCCACGAACGGCGGGATGGTCACGGCCGAGCGCGACGAAGCGGCGCTCGGGACCTTCGTTCACGAAACCCAGTTCGCCTACGACGCGAGCGGCACCACCGTCATCGGGCGGCGCACGCCGGCGGGCCTCGAGAGCTGGACGCTCATCGACCCGAATACCGGCTGGCTGGTCGCGGCAATCGATCCGAACGGCGTGAAGACCGTGTACACACGCGACGGCTTCGGACGCCCCACGCGGATCGCGCGTGACGACGGCTTCGTCCAAACCATGCAGTACCGCGTCGGACGGGTCGACGGCTTCCCGAACAACGCGGGCTCGTGGGCCGTCAACTACGACGAACGGGGTCGCAAGGTTCGGTCGCGCTGGAGCACCTTCGACAACCGAGTCGGGGACGAACAGATCCAATACGCGGCGACCGGTCAGCCCACCCTGTCCTCCTACGGCATCGAGGGCCAGACCCTCACCCGGCGCTCGGCCTCCAGCTACGATCGGGACGGTCGATTGGTGCGCACGGTCAAGGGGCAGAGCGACGCGCCCGGCAGCGGCGACATCATCACCTTGGCGTACGACACGAAGCTCGGCGTCGTGACCGCCACCGATCCGCGCGGAGACACGAAAACCACCACGACCGACCAACGCGGGCTCGTGAAGAGGATCGTCTGGCGTTCGGCGCAGCCGACCTCGGGAGCCTCGTCGCTGACCACGGACTACCGCTACGACGAAACGGGCGGCCTCGCCGTCGTGAAGGGCAACGGACCGACCGAGAAAATGCAGCACGACGGGCTCGGACGCCTCACCCGCTGGGAGACGGTGGATCCGGGCACCACGGTCGCCCCGGTGCGCGGAGCGGTCACGTACGATGCGTTCGGCAACCAGATCAACGTCACGCAGGACGGCATCTCGGTCACGTTCGGCTACGACGCCGACGGCCGCGTCACCAGCCGCACCGCCCCGAACAACGAGAACGTGAGCTTCGTCTGGGACACCGCGCCGAACGGCAAGGGCAAACTCGCGTCGGCGACGGGCGCCGGCGGCCATCAGTCGCGGTTCGCCTACGATACGCTGGGTCGCCTGCAGGAAGCGCGCGACGTCTTTTCCACGGGTGAATCGCTCTCCGTCGGTTACACGTACGACTTGGTCGGGCGGCTGTCGGTGCTGCGCTACCCCGAAACTTCGACTGCGGACGTTCCCGGTCACACGACGACGGGAGGTTTGCAGGTGCGCCACGTGTACGGCGTCAACGGCCAGCTCGCGCGGCTCGAAGACGTGGGAACGAACACGGTGCTCTGGCAGGCCAACACGCGCCACGTGCTCGGCTCGGTCATGAGCTCGACGGATGCGGCGGGGCTGGTCACGACCACCAACATCGAAGAAGGCGTCGTGATGCCCACCGATCGCACGACCAGGACGCCGGCCGGCGCCGCGATCGCCAGCCAGACCTTCGGCCGCGACGTCGATCTGATGCCGTTCGCGCACCAATTCACGCTGAACGGCGCGACGACCACGGAGTTCTACAGCCACAACGGCTACGCCCAAACCACGAACTACCGGCGTGAAGGCTCCGTGAATCCCGTGAACGCGACCGTGACCTACACGGTGGCCTCGCGCGACACCGGCAACATCAACGGCATCACCGTCGCGACGCCGTCTTCGGCGCCCGACTTCCCCAACAACGAGACGTACACCAAGATCACCAACTCGGAGCGCCTGAGCGCGTGGGCGCAGACGTCCGGACCGTCCGAGACCATCGCCTACGACAACGCCGGACGCATCCAGTCCACGACCGGCTCGGGCGGTCTCGCCAATCGTACGTACACGTACAATTCCTTCAACCTGCCGACGCGCATCGTCAACGGCAACGTCACGACCGATTTCACCTACGACGCGTTCGGAAAGCGGACCAAGAAGCGTCGAGACGCGAACAACCAGGTGCTCTACGTGGGCAACGTGTACGAGCAGCGCACGGTCGCGAGCCCCACGACGCGGGACGCCGTGTTCCGCCTCGTCACCGACGAGGGCGTGGTCGGTGAAATCGTCGAGAATTGGACCAACGGAGCGGTCACCCGCCGCATGTTCCAGAACGACCGCCAAGGCTCGCCGTTCTTCATGACCGTCGGCACCAGCGCGAGCCTCTACGGCGCCTTCAGCCCGTACGGGCGGCGCATCAACTCCGCGCCGGCGCAGACCATGAGCAACCTGGGCTACACCGGGCACGTCATGGACGACGACCTCGGGTTGATCAACATGAAGGGGCGTATCTATGACACCCGTCTCCGGCGCTTTTTGACCCGCGATCGAGTCCTCGACGCGCCGTTCGACGGGCCGGGCGGTCACAACGCCTACGGGTACGTGCGCGGCAACCCGATTGCTCTCATCGACCCTTCGGGATTCGAAGACGAGGAAGAGGGCGAGGGCAGCATCAAGACCGGGACGAACATCAACGAAGAGCTCGACTACGACCAACTCCCCGAAGTCGTGATCGAAGTGCACACCGGCTCGCACGACACCAACTCCTTCGGCTCTGGGGTGCAAGTGCAGCTCGTCGCGGACTTCCTCGCTTCGATCTCGCAAGCCAGCGCAGGCCCGACGGTGCAGGCCGACTCGCAGCAGGCGCTGCCCTCGCGCAGCGCGAACGACGTTCAGCGCAACAACGACTACTACCGCGTGGACGTGAGGCTTCCGTCGGGCACGAGCGGCCGGGCCTTGTTCGAAAAGTTCGCGGCCAGGCCGAACTCGGTGGGTGACCAGATGTTCGACGCGCTCAACGAGTTCGCGCTGCGCGGCGGTGGACTGCCGAAGCTCGGCAGCGTCTACGACATCGACATCGCCGGCCCCGACAACGGGTCGATCGTCGTGACCGATCTGCAACTCGGGGCCATGGGCGGCCACATGACCGTCGAGGCAATCGCGACCAAAGAGACGGGCATGCATCCCGAAAACGGCTGGCGCGAGTTCGGGTACGTGGTCTACCCCGACGGCATGACTCGCTTCTACACCCGGGGCAACTCGGTGGGTGCCTGGCCCTGGTATCAATACGGTCCCGGTCCCTCGCTCCAGACCTGGTCATGGCACGGACTCATGAACGGGTTCGCCAACGAGGCCAGGACGGTGGGCGGATCGATGCTCGGCGTTACCGAGGCTCACTGGAAGTGAGCGCGGAATCGGCCGACGCAATCGGGATTCTCTCCGCTCACGCCAAGAGTGCCGGCAACGGACGCCCTCAACGAGGCGACGACTCAACGCGTGAGCTCGCGGCCCGCAGTTCCGCGGCGGTGAGCGTCGAGCCGTCGTGGCTCCAGCCGGGCGGGGCGAAGAGGTAACGGAGCGCGATGCCGAGCGACGGGGAACGGCGTACGTCGCGCACGAGGTCGACGAGCTCGTGCGCCGCAATCCGGAACGGGTTGAAGGTAGTGAGGTCGTGGGTCAGGCCGTAGCGCACCGGATCGGCGCCGTGCTCGGGAGCGAAGGTGCCGAAGAGTTTGTCCCACACGATGAGGACACCGCCGTGGTTGCGATCCAGGTAGGCGGTGTTCTTGCCGTGGTGGACGCGATGGTGCGACGGGGTGTTGAGCACGAGCTCGAGCGGTCGCGGCAGGCGGTCGATGGTCTCGGTGTGGATCCAGAATTGGTAGAGCAGGCTGATGGCCTCCGCCGTGAGGATCATGTGCGGCGGGTAGCCGAGGAACGCGAGCGGGAGCCAGAAGATCGGGCCCGTGACGGGCGTGAACCAGGGCTGGCGCAACGCGGTGGAGAGGTTGAAGTACCGGCTCGAGTGGTGGTGGACGTGCGCCGCCCAGAGCAGGCGCACGCCGTGGTGGCTGCGGTGGAACCAGTAGTAACAAAGGTCTTCGGCGAAGAAGAGCAGGATCCAGGACCACCACAGGGATTGTCCGAGCGAGAGGACGCGGTGCTGGTAGCCCCAATTCCAGAGCGCGACCGCCCCGAGCGTGGTGAACGCGCTGATCATCACGTTGCCGATGCCCATGGCGAGGCTCGCGAAGGTGTCGCGCCGATCGTAGCCGCGTAGATTTCGGGCTCCCTCACGCAAGCGCCGCCGGGTCCAGAGCGCCTCGAGCACGAGGAGCGTCAGGAAGCCGGGGATGGAGTAGATGAGGAGGTTCGACACGAGCTTCAGTGTTCTTCGGGCGTGGCTTCGATGGGTGCGCGGGTCGAGACGCTGGCGCGA
>DASXWF010001434.1:0-5498 GCA_036503835.1 Polyangiaceae bacterium
TGAAAGACCCGCGCTTCGAGGACAAGGTCCGGCTCCGCACGCTGCTCGGCGGCGTGCTCGACATCGAGCTCGAGAAGATTGCGGACGAGGACACGCGGCGCGACCGCCGCCCGCCGGCAGCGCCGCGAACGCCCGCACCGGACCAAACCCCGGAGGAGCGCGCGCGCTCGGCCGAGGAGGCGCAGGCGCGGTTCCGTGACTCGCTGCGCAAGCCCGACGCGCCGGCGCCTCTCGCGGTGGTGCTCCCGCTGCGGGCAACGGGAGACGCCGAGTGACCATGCGTAGCCGCGAAGTCCAAACCACGAGGGAGGAGGCCGAGGCAGCCGTTGCGGCGCGCCCTGACCTGCCTCCGGCTGCCGTCGCAGCAGCGTGGGAAGTGGGCCCCGCGGCTGCGCTCGCTCTCGCAAGAAACCACCCGACACCCCAAGCGCTCACCGCCGAAGAAGAAGCCGCACGACGCGCTCTCGAGATGAAGAACCGCCGCGAGCTCGCCTCGCAGGCGCTCGAAGTCCTGAACGCTCTCGAGGGACTCGTCGACGGCAAGCACGTGGACGACGACTTCAAAGGGAACCTCGCGATCGTGATCGGCTCGCAGCTCCCCGACGTGAGGCGTCTCGCTGAGTGGGAGATCGTCAAGCGGCGAGGTGAAGCTGTCGAGCGCTCCGAGTGGCTGCTCGTGAAAGCAGCGTCCTCGTCTCCAGAAGTGAAGGCAGCAGTGTTTCGAGGACTGTCGATCGTCCTGCAAGTGAGAGCAGAGAGACACGCGAAGAAGCGTCTGAGGAAGAAAGTGAAGGCGTCATGAACAACATCAACTCGACCGAACCAAGGAGCCTCCTGACGGCAACGAGACCCGACATCTGGGCGCGCGGTCTCGCTATGGCAACGGCACTGACTGGGCTCACGTACGAGCACAAGTCTCCACGGCCAGACGGAACGATCTATTCGTGTGGTTACTCCTACGGACCGCCAGCAATCGACCCGTTCAAAGGCCTACCGATGCAGGAGCGCCTTCGGAGACTACGGGAGTCTCTAAGGAAACAGGAGAGCGAGGGAGGTACGGGTTGGAACCCGTGGGTTTGGGAAAAATGGATCAAGGAAGCCGAGCAAGAGTCCCCGACGAAGGAGAAGCGCCGCAACGAGATTCGAGAGCGCGTTACCCAGATCGAGAAACAGATTGAGGAAAAGAAACACGACGAGCGCGAACTCAATGATGAACTCGAGCGCCTAAGAAAAGAGCTGAATGCTCTGGCGCAGCCGCCGGTTTGGCGCGCCAGCGTTCCAGACGGCGCCATGGAGTGGCTCCTCCACGAGGTCGGTCACTACGTAGCCGCGACTCCCGCTGAACGCTTGCTCCCAAACTACGGCTTGAGCGAATCCGAGCACGGGTACGACGGGGATCGCGAACTACAGGCGTGGGCGGTCCAAGAGATCATTCTCGCTCCGTTCGGTTACGCACGCGGGTTTGCCCCGCCGACCCAGCGCGATGGCGCCGCGTTCAACAAGCCCGGACCGTTGCCGCCAGCAGCCATGCAGCACGCTGCGCGCGAGATTGCTCGACTTGGCATCGATGTAGAGATGTGGCGAGTCGCATGGGGCGAATGGGTGAAGTGGGGGCGAGCGCTACAACCCGGCAAGCGACCATGGGAAGCGGAGGGCTGATGCTCTGGGTTCAGTTGCGAGGTGAGGCATGAGGCGCTCCGCTCCGGTGTGGGTGAAGAGCATCCGCGATCAGTGGCTCGCGCTCGCCATCTTCCAGTTCTGCATGGCTGGTGTCGCGCACCGTGAGGGAGCCGGGCAGGTCGAGGTCTTCCTCGACATCGCGGGAGTGCTCTCGATGCTCAATGGGATTCGTTGGCTGCGCAGCGAAAAGAAGTGGAGTGAATCATGAGGCGCTTCGCCATGTACCGCATCGGGCCCATGTCCGAAGGCGGGAAGTACATCCCGCGAGAGGAGCGCAAGCGCGAGCTCATCGGCTTCGGCGTGGAGTGGATCGAGTTCGGCTCGTGCTCGACCACCGAGGACAGTGGCAGCACCACGCTGCACTGGCGAACGATCACCGACATCGCGGGTGACATCGGCTTCAGCGGCTACGAGCAGACCTACGAATACATCGACAGCGAACACCGCTGCGAGCCCGAGGAGCAGAGACGATCATGAGACGCTTCGGAATCTGGAAGGAAGGAAAGCAGGTGGGGGAGGGTGTGCTGTGGAGCCAAGACCTGGCGACCTATCGCGTAGCAAACAACCGTGGCGACTACGGCAACGTCGAGACGGTCATCGTGCCGGGCGAGCTCCAGTTCTCCGGGACAGAGGTCCGCTGGATCGACGAGCACGACGACGGCAAGCCCTGCCCGCGCCAGGCGACGATCGGGCGCCTCGAGCGAGACAACGGCCTTCTCATCGAGCAGCGCCGACGAGCGATGATCGACCTGAAGCGCGCCACCCTCACCCCCAACACCGACGTGCGCTCGGTGTACGACGCGCTCAGCGAGCTCACGCGCCGCCCCGAATCCGAACCTATGCCCCCGGCGAGCCAGCAGGCCAAGCCAGGTGGCGTTCTCGATCGCGCGGCGGCTCGGGTCGAGAAGTTCGGCAAGTCAGCGGCGGCCGAGCGCTGCGACACCTGCGGCGCACCTGAGACCCGATACTCCGTCCAAGAGGTAGTCACCTATGGGTGTGCTGAGCACGCCCCTTCGAACGCTCAAGAGCTGCTCGACTGGGCGCTCGCCACGCTTGTCAGTGAGCCCCCACCGGAAAAGGGCAAGCTCGTAAGCGAGCAACTGAGCGAGCGGATTGCCCAGCGCAATCACAGCAAGACGCCGTTCTTCGACCTGTTCCAGCGCCAGCTTCTACACGTGCTCGATGAACGCCTCGGGAGGGCTCTGTGACCGATCTCTTCGCTCACCGCGAAGTGACCATCACCTACCCGAGCGGAAAGGTCGCACACATCCCCTGGTCGCTGCTCAAGGTCCAGCGCAAAGGGCGCCGCGGTGACGATCAGCGGACTCGGCTTCGTCGCGAACTTCGCCGCACACCTGTTCGAAAAGGAGAACCCCATGTCGAAAGAAAGCTCAGAACACGCCGCATCGATCGCAGGTCGCGCTCTTCGAGGAGAGCGCATCACCGCATCCGAAACGCGCACCCTCGCGGCTTCGGTGCTCGTGCAGCACGAGACCGAGAAGGCCACACGCCGACCGAAGAGGCGCAAGGCATCGAAGCCGCGCGCACCTCGCCGCGCCGCGAAAGCACCGAAGGCGAAGTGATCCGCCGCTCCTACACCCCCCGCTCCGGCACCAAGAGGTACCGAGAGCATCGAATCCGAGCGAGCGCGAGAGGCCTGGTGCTCGCGCTCGCCGCTGCCCTTTGCTTCCTGACCCTGGCCGTTTTGGTGAACCGATGACAGACACGTATCTCGGTGATTCGCTGGGGAAGAAACTCGCGCGCGCCTGGTTCTGGTTTCGTGCGGCGCGAGCCCTCGGCGATAGTTTCTACCAGACGAAGCACCTGGTTCTGGCGTCGCGCGAAGGGGGAGACGTTCGCGTGCTTCGGGCGCTCGGCGTCGCAACCAAGAACATTCTCGCGGTCGAGATGAACCCGGTGGCGGCAGAGGCCTTTGCTTGTCAATACCCCGACGTGCCGCTGCTGATCGGGGACGTGGCGAATCTCGTCAATCGGCGCGACGTGCGCGGCAAGGTGGGCGTTGCGCACCTGGACTTCTGCTCTTGGTCGACGCCGACCGTCTTAGCTGCTGCGACTCGCGTTGCGCGGTTCGCCATCGTCAGCGACGGAATCCTCTGCATTGGCGTGATGAAAGGACGGGAACAGGGGCACGCGCGCAAGGGTCTGATTGGGTTGGGGCTTGATCTGGAGCGGGACGACTTTCGTGACCGATTGCGCGCGAGCACCGTGGGTAGTAAGACCGGCGCCGCCTCCGAGCGCCGCGTCACGAGCACGCTTCGTTCGGCGTTCATGGCGAGAGAATTGGCGCAGCTGCTCGCGCAGCCTGGGCCGCTAGTCTTTGCGCGACCTCTCGAATCGATTGGGTACGACTCAGGCCGTACACCAATGGTCTATTGCCCGTTCAGGGTGCGAAGATTCTTGAGTCGAGCGCAGGGGGAGCGTTGGATCGGCGCGGCACTTTACGAACCGGAAAGCGACATCGTGTCGGCCTATCAGATGGAGATCGGCGAGGGCTCCCCGAGGGACGCCGTAGCCATGGCAGCGGGTCTGCTGCGGCTACTTCCTGGAGTGGATGCTGGCGAACTCCTGACGCTCCCGCGCGGCAAGCTTGCGGCGTGGCGCGCTCATCGAACGCGCGGCTCCTACGGAGTGACCGCATGAGCCGCTTTCGCGTCATCGCCGCTCCAATCAACGACCCGGACGAGGAAGACGAGGAATGGTCTGACATCGTCCTGCCCGAGACGCCGCGCGAGCTCGACTTCGAGGCGCCGGTGCCCTTGCCCGAGGACGCGCTCCGGACGCTCCGGCGGATGCGTCACGCCGAAAGGGTGTTGCGCGGCGAGGTCCGCGGAACGTTCATAGGCTTCGAGTCTGAGGCGCAACGCGTCGTCCACCACAACCAGCGGGCGATCGAGCGCGGGCTCGTCGGGTCGCTGACCGCTCGGGAGTGGGATGCGCTCTGCGAGGCGTTCGGCGGTTGCGCCTACTGCGGCTGCGCCGAGCGCATTCTCCTCGAGCACGTAACGCCGCTCTGCTATCGAGGGGACACCTCGCTCGAGAACGTCGTGCCCGCCTGCTGGTGGTGCAACGACGCGAAGGGAACGCTCTCGCTCGCAGAGTGGAAGGGCCCGGAGTGGGCCACCGAATTCCGTCAACGCTGGGGCCGCGTGCTCGCGGTCCTCCGCCAGAAACTCCAAACCGAGGAGGCCCAATGTCCAAGCGCTCAATCGCCCAGCAGCTCGAAACCCTGAAGGTCCGCCCTTCGCGTCCCGAAGACTCGCACTTCTACGACCTCCTACCCGAGAACGCCCCTCGCGAGCCCGCTCACCCCGACGAGCCTGACCCGATGCTGGTCTCGCCCTGGGAAGGCCGCTGCCGCGCCGAGGCCGATCTGCGGTGGTACTGGTGCCAAAGCTCCTGCGACCTCGGCGAGCGCTCGACGTGGGAGAGCCTGTGCTTCGCGTCGATGGTGGGCGGCATGGGCGGGTCGACGTCCCTCGACCTGTTCAACGGCGAGCCCACCGCACGCCCCCCGAACCACTGGCAGCTTTGGGCAGCCGAGCGCTTCGGCCGCATCCGTCGTGCCCTCTCCGCCCTCACCCCGCAGCACCAAGCCGTCCTGGAGATGGCCTACACCCTGCGCAAGCCCGACAAGCAGATCGCCGGCCTGCTCGCGACAACGAACCACGAGAACCTCGAGCCCATCGTCTCCTACCTGCACCGCACGAGCCAGATCACGTTCAAGCTCGACGGCTCCGACCTCGCCGGCCTCGAGCTCGTCTGCGGCAAGGCCGCCGCGCTCCTCGGCGACGCGCTAC
>DASXWF010001435.1:0-4603 GCA_036503835.1 Polyangiaceae bacterium
GTCGTCGCGGTGGGGGCAGCTCGGCCAGCTCGCGATCCGACGACGCGCCGGTGGTTTCTGCGTGGCTGGAAACCGTGCTCATGAAAGGTACGACACCGCGAAAACGCGCGAGTTTCCTTTTGATTCCGTTTTCGCTCGATACCCTACCATGAAGGCCGGGGAAGACCGGCGACCACCCGCCGGAAACCTCGAGATCTCTCGGAGCAAGCGGGCTAACCTGACGGCTCTCCGCCATGTCCACCACCGCAGCAGCCAAGAAAATCATCTGCCCTTCCTGCGGCTTCTCGAACACCCCCCCGCTCGCCAACAATCGTTGCGTCTCGTGCGGTGCGAAGGTCGACGACCTGAAGCGGGTGCTCACGCGCAACGAAGAGCTCGAGAAACGTTACGAGCAGCAGAGCTTCAGCGTGACCTGGTTCGTGGTGTCGATCCTGATCATGCTGGTGACGACGGCGGCCTTCGTGATGGGGCTGCCGATGGTCGTGCCCGCGCTCGATTTCGAGGGCTCCGCCGGCATGCTGGTGTCGATCCCGGTGTGGTTCTTCGGGGGCATGCTGATCGGGCTCGTCTCGCCCGGGCGTACCTTCGTCGAGCCGATGATCGCCGTGTTCCTGGTCGCGATCCCGACGGCGCTCGTGCTGTACACCGGGCAGACGGTCAAGACGATGCCGGCGTTCATGTACGTGCTGCTCTCGGCGCTCGGCGTGCTGTTCACGCTGATTGGCTCGTACATGGGCGAGCGCGTGCAAATGGGCCCGCCGCCGAAGGCGCAGGACTGAGCCGCGCCGTTTCAGGTCCACCGTCGATGCCGTGTCTTCGCCCCGAGCACGGGGCTCTACTCCTCGCGCTCTTCGCGCTCCCCGGCTGTCCCGCCCAGGACGGCAAGGAGCGCGCGGAGGCCGCGCGCGTGAGCCGTGCGGTCGACGCCTTGCGGGCCGCGGACAACGCGAAAAAACCGGAATTTCTCCAGGCGCTGCGCGAACAGAGCTGCGATGAGCCGGAGGTCTGCGCCGTGCGCAGCGTGTGCGTGGCGGCTTACGAGCTGCACGTCGGCTCGCTCGAGTCCGCTGCCAGCGCCGTAACGCAGGCGGGCGACGGCGGGGATCCGCTGGCCGCGGCGTCGGCGCTCGGCGCCGCGCAAACGGCGCTCGACCGCGCGCGCAAGCTCGCCGAGGACTGCACGCGAGCTCAGGGCGATTTGATCCGCCACCGGCGCCTGTAACGACGCCGTCAGGCGTGTCGAGAAGGACGCCGTCAGGGTGTCGAACGAGGAAGCTTCGCGCTGGGGAGCTTCGCCGCGCCCACTTCCTTCGGTGCGATGCCGCCACGCGCGCCGAGGGTAGGCGGGGCGCCCGAAGCCGCGCCCGGAGCGCCGCTCGCGCTGCCTGCCGGTGGGACGAAGCCCTTCGCCGTGAAGCGCACCTTGCCGAAGCGCGCCGCCTTGTGAAACGTCCCCTGGCCGAGGATTGGCGACCACGCGACGCCGTCGTTCGCCTGCATCGCGTACAGGTTCAGGCGCCAGACGTCGCCGAGCGCGGGCGGAGTGGTCTTGGCCTTGGCGAAGCTCTTCCAGGGAATCGACGCCTCGACCGTGTAGCCCTTGTCCTCGTCGTCGCTCTTGTCGAGCGTGCCGTCGATGACCACGGCGCTCTTCAGGTTGGAGGCCCACTCCTCGTGCCCGAACGGACCGTCCGGCTCCGTTTTCGGCTCCATGTACTTGTCGAACTGACTGTCGAAGACGAGGTTCTGCGGGCCGATCTGGATCTCGTAGTAGTCCTCGTTGTCGCCGGCGGGGCCGGGATCGATCATCAGCTCGACCGTGTCCTTCGTCCAGAGGTGCGGGTCCTTCCGTCCCTTCTCGAAGCCGCCGACGACGTCCTTGTCGCTCACCTCGAAGCCGACGAGCAGCGCCTCGTCGTTCCAGAGCAGGCGAGCGCTGCCGTTCACCGGGAACGTCGTGTTCGGCTCGCCCGTCCTCACGTCCACGAACGGTCCGAGCACCGGCGCCGTCTTCCACGCCTCCTCGTCGAGCTTGCCGTCGATCTTGATCTTCACCTCGGGCTCGAGCTTCTCGAGCGCGAGGCTCGGGAGCTTGGGCGCCTTCGGTTTCGGTTCGGCGGGCGGCTCGAGCTTGACGGTGGCGAGCGGGACGCGATTCTGGCTGTCCTTCTTGCCCTTGGTGACCGCCAGGAACTGGTTTTCTCCGCCCTTGCTGAGCCCCGCCACGATTTGCATGCGCTCGGTCTTGAGCTTGGCGGGAACCTTGACCTCGAACTTGTCGACGTGGACCTTGCCGAGCTCCCACGCGGAAGGCGGATAGGCGGGCCGGAACTTCTTGCCCTTGCGGATCGAGCCGGTGTTGTCGACGCGCGCCACGACCTCGCCCGAGCCGTCGAGCAGCTGCGTCGCGAGGATGTAGCCTTCTTCGATCTTGGCCTTCGGCCGCCAGTACAGCGTGACCTTCAGCTTCTGACCGGCCTTGAGCGTGCCTTTCGGCGACAGCGCATAGCCGAGCAGTTCCATCTTGTCGTCGATGAGCACGTCGAGCTTGTTCTCGATGGGCGGCGCCTTTTCGAGAATGAACTCCGACAGCTGCTGCCGTGCCTGCGCGTGCTTGTCCTTCGAGCAGCCCGGCGCAAGGGCGAGGCACAGGGCCAGGACCGCGAACGAAAGGCGAACGTTCATGGCGTGGCCTTGGCATCCGCCTTGTCGAGGGCGGTGCCCGGCCGGAGGGGCTCGCGCTTGCCTTGCGGCGCGCGCTCGGCGCCGCCGGGGCGCCGTTCGGGCTTCGGCTTCTTGTCGGTTTTCGACCGCTTCTGGTGCGGGTTCACGCCCGTCGCGAGGCGCGCGACGACCGCGCGATTCTCTCCGTCGGAGAGGCCGCTCAGGATCGGCAGGCGCAGACCGGTGAGCCCGTCGAGCTCGCGCCCGACCACCTGGAGCGCTTCGCGATGCAGGCCCACGCTGAGCGTGACCTCCTCGGCCGAGAGGTCCGGGATCTTGATGTCCTGCTCGTCGACGTAAACCAACCCGGGCACCCAGTCGCTGGGCGCGAGCTTCTGCTTTCTGCCGTGCGTCGTGTCGGGGACGGATTCCCGGAGCGGGCCGATGCCGTCGAAGGCGTAGGGCTTGGGCGCGCCGGGAGCGACGAGATGAGTGAAGAGTCCCCAGCCGTCGCTGAGCTTCTTCACCGAACGCCAGTAGAACTTGAGGCGGAGCGTGCTGCCCGGCGCGGCGGTGGCCTTCGCGTCGAGGTCCCAGCCGACGAGGTGCACGGCACCGCCGAAGTCGACCAGCGTGCGGTTCTGGACGTCGGCGGGGACGCTCGTGAGCACGTACTGCGCGAGCCCCGGGTCGGCCTTGCCGGCTTCGGGCGGGGCCGCGCAGCCGGCGAGCAGCCCCAGCAGGCCGAGCAGACAGACAATCGTACCGTGGCGCTGCGCTTTCATCGCTTCTTGCCTTTCTTGCGTGCGTCGCGTTCGCGTTTGCGCTGGTTCTTGCGCGCGTTCTTCTCGGCCTTGCTCAAGACCCGCATGCGCGGCGTCGAATCTCCCGCACCCGCCGAGCCGGGCATGCCCATGCCGGGAAAACCCATGCCGGGAAAGCCCATGCCGGGAAAGCCGCCCTGCATGGCCTTCTTCGCGTTGCGCGCCATGGCAAGGTTTCGGAGGCCGGGGATATTCCCCATCATGCCCATGTTCTGTCCGAAGCCGCCCATCATCTGGCGCATGAACAAGAACTTCTGGATCAGCTCTGACACGCCCTCGGGCGGCTGTCCGGAACCGCGCGCGATGCGCTTCACGCGCGAAGGTTCGCGCACGAGCGCGTTCGGATCGCCGCGCTCGTCCGGCGTCATCGACTGAATCATGGCCTCGATGCGCACGAGCTCGCGATCGTCGAGCTGCGACGCCGCGCCCGGCGGGATCATGCCGCCGAGCCCGGGGATCTTCTCGACCAGGTCCGAGAGCGATCCCATCTTCTGCAGCATGCGCACCTGATTCAAGAAGTCGTCGAGCGTGAAGTCGCCGCGCATCATGCGCTGCGCGTCTTCCTCGGCCTGCTTCTGATCGACGACCTGCTCGAAGTCCTGGATCAGACCGACGACGTCGCCCATGCCGAGCACGCGGCTCGCCATGCCCTCGGCCCGGAACGGCTCGAGCTTGTCCGTCGTCTCGCCCATGCCGGCGAACACGATCGGCGCGCCCGTCACTTCCTTCACGCTGAGCGCAGCGCCGCCGCGCGCGTCGCCGTCGAGCTTGGTCAGCACGACGCCGGTGATGCCGAGGCGCTCGTTGAAGCTCTTGGCCGTTTTCACGGCGTCCTGGCCGATCATCGCGTCCACGACGAGCAGGATGTTCCGAGGCTCGACGGCGTTCTTGATCGCCGAAAGCTCCTGCATCAGCGGCTCGTCGATCGCGAGGCGACCCGCGGTGTCGTAGACGATGACGTCGCGCCCGAGCCGCGCAGCTTCTTCGCGTGCTGCACGACAGATGGCGAGCGGCGATTCGCCGGGTAGATTGAAGACGGGAACGTCGATCTGCCGTCCGAGCACTTGCAGCTGCTCGACGGCCGCGGGTCGTTGCATGTCGGCGGCGACGAGCAG
>DASXWF010001436.1:0-2546 GCA_036503835.1 Polyangiaceae bacterium
TGTAGCCCACGTTCGGATCGGGGGTAGCCGCGTCACCGGCGGTGGGCAACAGCTTCGGGCAGATCGACGCGACGATGCCACTTTCGCCAGCGCCCTGGAGCACCTCGAGGTGTCGAAGTCCCGGGTAGGCTTTGGCGGCAACTTGCACGCCGTCCTCTCCCTCGTTCGGGTACCGGCAGAGCGGGCTGTTCTTGAAGGCTTCGTCGGCGTTGCAGCTGCAGCCCGTGGTGTTCTGGGGGTTGCACTGAACCTCGGTCCGTAGCGGGAAGATGCACGCGAACTGGAGGTCGTCGCGGGTCTGTGGATCCACCGACTGTTCGCTGCCGTTGATCGCGTTGGTGGGCGCAGCGCCGGGAGCCACGACGGCCGCGTTCGGGACGAGCGGGTGCGGCGCGCCCGTGGGGCGCGGGTCGATGCTCTCGATCATGAGAGGGTCGCTCGGGTTGGTGTTCGTGTTCGGGTTGCCGAGGATGAGCCCCCAGCGATTGCCCTCCCAGAGCTCGCGTGCCGACAGGTATTCGAGCTTGAACGGATCGGAGAGGCTCTCCGCCGTGGCGATGTCCTGCCACGGAACGCCGATGATGCCGCCGAGGTAGACCATGTCGCGCGATCGCCCGGGTAGTTCGCCTTGCGCCTGGAAGAGCGGGTTCGGAACGAAGGTACCGTTCATGCGCGGGTCGATGTTGATGTCGCGCAGGGCGCTCACGTAGCGGGACGTCGGGTACAGGAGGTCGATGCCGAAGCGCCGGCGCTGTTCGAAGCAACGTTGCGTCATGCTGTCGTTGGCGATGCTGAGGTAGCTGCTGTCCGGACAGGCCTCTTCTTCGTTGCTCGGACATCCGCTGGCAGGCTCGATGACGCACGGCCGGCAGCAGCGGTCGTTGGGGTCGGCCTGGCAGCTCGCCGTGGAAGCCGGCATGCGCCAGTTGTTGACGAGGGGGCCGCCCTTGAAACCGACGAGCCAACCCTGCGTGTTCTCTTCGTCGATGATCGAGCAGTCGTTTTCGTCCGTGAGCATGACGATCGCGAGCAGCGAATCGGGTCGCAAAAATTCGGCGCGCTGCGCGAGTACGGTGTTGTTCGTTCCGACGCGCAGGGTGTTCAATCCGTCGTTGTCGAGCGCGTCGACGGGCTCCGGGTCGACGAGGAAGCGATACCAGGCTTCAAGCGAGCTTTCGTAGCCGCAGCCGAGCTCGCCGGCGGCGCGCACCTGATCAGCGAAATTCCCGGACAGAACGTCGACGTTTTCGCCCGGCTGCCAGGTGAGAAATCCGCTCTCGTTCCCGGCGAGGCCGCCGCGCACGCTGCCGAGGAGCTGCGCCTTGTCGTCGGGCGTGCGCCCGCCGGTCGCGTCCGAACAGACGTCGCGGCTGCCGTGGTGACCGAGGCTCGAGGTGATGACGCCGACGTGGATGTCCTGCACGGGCGGGAATTCGGGTGCGCCGCTCGGACAGTCGCCGTCGGTCGAGGTGACGTCGCCCGTGGGGACGCCGTTTTCGTCGACGCAGCGCGGCGTGACCAGGCGCTCGAGCAGCACCGGCACCGCCTCGGCCATCACGGCCTGCTTGTCGGCCATGGAGATCGAGTTGTCGATCATGAAGAGCAGATCGATTTTTTCGGTCGCAGTCAGGCGAATGCGGGTGATGGGCGACGACTTCGGCGGAGCGCCGCCGGTTCCCGCGAGGCCACCGGCGAATCCGCCCGTGCCGCCGTTGCCGGTGCCGCCGTTGCCGGTGCCCGCGCTGGTGCTGCCTGCGCTCGAGCCGCTCGTTCCGCCGTTCGGTGCGCCACCGGGATCCTCGCCGGCGTTTCCGCTCGAATTGCCGCTGCCGGCGCCGCCGGTTCCGCTGCTCCCGGCCGACACGGATTTGCCTCCCACGCCTTTTCCGGTCGTGCCGGCCGGGGCGTCCGTGCCGCCCGAGCCTTGGACCGTCTCGCCGCCCTCCCCCCCTTCAGCAGGAGCCTCGGCCCGTCCGAGGACGTAATCCCCGCTGCATCCCCACAGCGCGCCGGCCGAGAGAGCCACCGCCAGTCCCCGGAGCCCAACCAAGTTCCCTGTCATACCCGAGGCCATGTGGGGAGGCGCGTGAATCGATCACTTCGTGCACCGAAAATCGTCCGGAGGTCAACGCGAGAGGAGCTCCCGCACTCGCGCCGCGTGGCGGCTGTGCGGAGCGACGCGGATCAGCGTCTCGGCTTCGCGTTCCGCTGACTTGCGTTCGCCGATCAGGAGCAGCGCTTCGACGCGGAGGACCAGCGCCTCGGCACGCAACGCCGCGCGCGGCCAGCGCTCGCGGAAGCGATTGAGCTCGGAGAGCGCTTCGGCGGCGCGCCGCGCTTCGAGCGAGTGGCGAACGCGATCGAGCGCCTGGGTTTCGTCGCGGAGGCTCGAGGTCGCAGAGGCGGGAGCGGCGGGTGTAGTGGGGGCGGGGTCGGGTTCGAAGGATGCGGAGGATTGCCCGGGGACGAACGGCGCCGCGGGGATGGGGTCGGTGACTGTTGGTTCCGGCCTCGGGTCCACTACGGCGCGAGCCGCGGGCGGCGTA
>DASXWF010001437.1:0-5765 GCA_036503835.1 Polyangiaceae bacterium
CGCCGTCGCGCAGCCGCCGAGGGTGAGCGCCAGGAACAAGGCAAGGGTACGCGCCATACCCGAGGGTACGGGTGCTCCCCGACCGTCCTTCCTTCAGGTGCCGGCGATTCCGAGGCCCGGGGTCGTGGTGGACCTGGCGGAGATCAGGGGTAGTTGAAGGTGAGCGGAGGGGCCTCGCGCTCGACGACGTAGAGGAAGCGCTTCTTGAACTCCTCGGGCGCGATTTTGGCGGTCTTGGCCAGAGCCTCGAGGTCCTTGGCGTTTTCGAAGTCGTCGCGGCGCAGGCGGATCATGTAGCGGCGCGCGATCTTGTAGGACTCGGTGTCGATGTTGACCATGCGCACGCGCGTGCGGCCCGTCGCCGGATCGAGCATGTCCGAGAACTTGATGGGGCGGAACTTGCCCTGCTGGATGGTGACCATCGCGCCGGAGCCGCCTTCGATGAGGTACTTGGCCGCGCAGTAGCCGAGGTCGCGCGTGTACTCCATGTCGAAGGGGATGGGGTCGGTGCAGCGGAGCTCGTAACCGATGTTCTTCGAGACGATGGTGGTCTTGACGCCGAGCGCCTTCAGCTTCTCTTGAACGCGCGTCTTGATGATGGGCCCGAACTCGACCTCGGCGATGCGGATGTGGCCGTGCTCGTCGAGCTCGACGTCGCCGGCGACGGCTTTGAGCTCGTCCTCGGAGAGGTGTTCGACGAGGCCCTCGGCGAGGACGGCGACGCCGTCGGAGCGGCCCTTCGCGAGGCGCTTGACGATCGCGCCGGCGAGGATGTCGGCGATCTCGTCGAGCGGGATGATCTTTCGGCCGAATTCCTCGGGGATGATGGTGAGGGTGGCGCCGGACGCCTTGCCGATGCCGAGCGCGAGGTGGCCCGCCTTCCGGCCCATCGCGATCACGAAGTACCAGCGCGAGGTGGTCTGCGCGTCGGTGAGGAGGTCCTGGACGATGCCGGTGCCGACGTGGCGCGCGGTCTGGTAGCCGAAGGTCGGGATGCTGTCGGGGAGGTCGAGGTCGTTGTCGATGGTCTTCGGCACGTGGACGACGCGGAGCGCGCCGCTCGAGTGCTCCGCGAGCTTCAATGCCGAGAACGCGGTGTCGTCGCCGCCGATGGTGACGAGCTTGCTCACGCCGAGCTTGCGCAGCGATTCGGCCGTGGCCGCGAGCGTCTTCATGTCCTTGGTCGGGTTGGCCCGAGCGGTGCGAAGCAGCGAGCCGCCACGAAAGTGCAGGCGCGAGACGGTGTCGATGTCGAGCGCGCGCGTGTGCTCCGTGTTGCCCTTCATGAGCCAGGAGAAGCCGTCCTCGATCCCGACGACCTGAATGCCGGAGAGGCAGGCGCGAATGGTCGCCGCGCCGATGACGCTGTTCATACCCGGGGCGGGGCCGCCGCCGCACACGATCGCAAGCTTGTCCTTGTCAGTCATGAGAATGGCGGCCCTATAGCACAGCTGGCGAGCGATTCGCGGGCGCTCGCGCCTCGAGTGTTGCGCCCGCGCTCCGCGGATTGGTATGGTCCCGCGCGTCTATGCTCCGACTCGCGCGCGCGAAAGCGGCTTCGCTCTCGATGGCGGTGCTCGTCGCGTTCGGGGTCTCGGCCTTGCCGCTGTCTCACGCCGAGGCAAAACCCTCGAGCGCGAAGAAAGCGAAGCCGAAGCCCGCGACCAACGCGGGCATCACCCCTCCGACGGAAGAGGACAGCTCCGACATCGAGATCACGGTCGTCGATCCCGGGACGACCAAGAAGAAGCCGGCGCCGAAGCCGGCGAAGAAGGGCAAGAAGAAGAAGACCGACGAGGTCACGCCCGAAGTGGTGGAGCTCGAGGAAGAACCGGAGAAGCCGGCGAAAGCGCCCGAGCCGCCGCCCGCGCGCTACCACAAAAACTGGGGCAGCTTCTCGATCCAGCAGGATTTCCTCGCGTACTCGACCGAGACCAACGTCTGTCCCTCGACGACCACGATGGGCGTCGACGTGCCGGGGGCGGAGCAGTACTCGTGCCGTGACGCGGAGGGGGTCTACCCGGGTGAGGTCGTCGCGGGCACCGGCAACACGGTGGACGGCGGGCTCGGGATCGCCACGACTCGCATCCTGCTGGGTTATGAGCGTGTGTTCATCGATCGGCTCACCGTCGGGGGCCGCATCGGTTGGGCTTTCCGGACCGCTCCGTCGGCCGAGGGCGACGGGAGCGCGCTGCCGCTCCATCTCGAGGCCCGGGCGGCGTTCTACTTCGGGCAGGCTCCGTTCGAGCGGCGCTCGATTCGACCGTTCGCGTCGCTCGGCGCGGGCATCGGCGAAGTCGACGGGGTCGTGGTGGTCGATGTCTATCCGATGCCGGGCTCGCCGCCGACGAAGCTCCACGCGTGGCGCAAGACGGGCACCGTGTTCGCCGCGCTGGGCGGCGGAGCCGCGTATCCCATCGGCGATTTCGCGATCAACGCGGAGCTTCGCGCGATCCTCTTGATGGGCGCGCCGGCGTTCGCGCTGGGGCTCGGCATCGGCGCTGCGTACGGCTTCTAAAATCACCGCCCACGCATCGGAGACACGCCCGGAACCCTCGTGCTCGTGCTCGTATTCGGACTCGTATTCGGACTCGTTCTCGTGCTCGAAGACGGAGGCTGATTGGCCGCGATCATCTTCCAGAGCGTGCAAACGATGCGCTCGATGATTTGAACGAGCACGAGCACGAGCACGAGCACGAGCACGAGCACGAGCACGAGCAACCAGAGGTGTCGCCGATGCGCGCCGGTCATTGGGCGACGCGGAAGACGCCTCCGGTCATCGTCCCCTACATGAAATTCAAATCATCCAGCCACAGGTCGAAGCTCGCGCCGCCTTGCTGATCGACCTGGACCTGGAACGCGAGGAGCTTGGTCGGATCGAACGGGCGCTTGGTGCCGAAGGTCTGTGGATCCGCGGGCGGCGAGCCGATCTGCATGGTTCCCGAGAGCTCGGCCCAGGTGATGGTCGCGCTGGTGCCCGCGGGGCTCGCGGCGAAATTCTTGCCGTGGTGGTTGTCGCATTCGCCCGTGCAGCCGCCGGCCGCCGTGTTCGGCGTGCTCGTGACGAGGGCGCGAATCGGCGTCGTGCTCTTGTACCAGAACTGAATGCCCCGGTACGCGCTCGCGTCGTAGGCATTCGACATCTGGTTACAGTTGTTGAAATCGACGCCGATGCCGGCGCCCCAGACCGCGGTGCAGCCCGTGCCGCTCGTGTGCGCGCCGATCATGCTGCCGTTGCCCGGGTTGACGGTGGGCGGGAAGGGCAGGAGACCCTGCGGATCGGGCGGCGGCGCCTGATTGCACGGAGACGAGGTGCTGTTCGTCTTCTCGTTGTAAGTGAACCAGTAGCCGAGCCGGACGGAGGGCTCGGGATCGGCCTGGCCGTTGCCGAGGGTGTTGTCGCCGTCCTCGAGGTCATCGAGGAAGAGGTGGCTCGCGTCGCCCTTTGCTTGACCGCAGAGCACCGCGGTCGTGCCGCCCATCACCGCCGAACCGCCGATGCCGCCCGGCCTGCCGCCGCTCGGGGTGCCTCCGCCCGACGTCGTGCCGCTGCTGCCGGTACCGCCCGTCGTGCTCGAAGTGCCGCCGGCGGAGCTCGACGTGCCGGCCATGGAGCTCGAGGTGCCCGCGGTGACGCCGCTGCCGCCGCGGCCGGCGCTCGCGGGGTCCTCCCCCCCGGGAACCTCGGCGGGGGCAGGCGAACAGGCACCGGGCCAGAGGCCGAGCGCGAGCAGGAGGGACCAGGAAGCGCGCGGGAATCGCATGCGAGGACGGGGGGCGCGAGCCCGGCGGCAGACGCCGGCCCTCTATTTTACACGGCCGCGCCGGTTTCGCTAGCGGGAGCGCAGCGCGGCGCGCCCTGATTTTCAGGAGAAAATGCAAATGCCGGCGGATCTGGGAGCGGTTCCGGATCGGCGATTGACAGGGCGGGTCCCGGCAGACCAACATGCGCCGCGCCTCCGGCTGCCGCCTGCGTTTTCGAGGATCGAAGCGCCGCGCACCGGCAATACCCAGGTGATGAGCATGCGACGAACGACGATCTGCGCGATGGTAGTGACGACTGCGGCCCTCGGGGTCGAACTCGGGGCCTGTCGGCCGAAGGTGAACCCGGCTGCACCCGAGACCGCGGAGTTGCCGGAAGGCCGCCCGTGCCCGAAGGAGACCGGGATGATCTCCGACGGCGAATCCGCCAACAAGACGAACTTCGTCGAGGGTCGCGGTGGCTACTGGTACACGTTCCTCGACACGAAAGACAACGGCGGCTCGGACATCTGGCCGCTCTCCGGCGCGCTCGGCGGTACCTTCGAGATGAGCGAGGGCGGTGTGGAAGGCACGGCTCACCACGCGCGCATGAAGGGCAAGATCGGCGGCGCCGACATCGTCTACGCCGGCATGGGCATGAACTTCGTGGACCCGAAGGGCACCTACGACGCCAGCAAGTACAAGGGCATTTCCTTCTGGGCGAAGAAGAACCCGGGATCCACCGGCAACGTGCGCCTCAAGGTGCCGGACGTGCAGACCGATCCCGACGGCGGGAAGTGCAATCAGTGCTTCAACGACCACGGCTGGAACCTCACCCTCACGGAAGAATGGACGAAGTACGTCGTCCCGTTCCGGAACATGAACCAGGAAGATTGGGGCCCGAAGGACAGCGGCATCGATCCTTCGAAGGTCTACGGTATTCAGTTTCAGGTTAACGAGAAGGGCGCTGTCTTCGATATTTCCGTCGACCAGATTCAGTTCACTGGTTGCGGGGGCTGAGTCCTTGCGAGTTGGGCGACCGGCGGTGATGAGCCGCCGGCCTCGCCGACAGGGGGTCGTGGTCGTTTCCGCCCACGCCGATCTCGTCATCCGCTCGGCGTTTTGCTAGTAGGGGCCGATGCGTTACGGCCACTTCGACGACGAGCGTAAAGAGTACGTCATCACGACGCCCCAGACTCCGTACCCCTGGATCAATTACCTCGGGTCGGAGAAGTTTTTCGGGATCATCTCGCACCAGGCCGGCGGGTACTGCTTCTACCGCGACGCGCGTCTCCGGCGGCTCCTGCGCTTCCGTTACAACAACGTGCCCGCGGACGCAGGCGGCCGTTACTTCTACGTGCGCGAGTCGGACGGGACGATCTGGAATCCGACGTTCGCGCCCGTGAAGACTGCGCTCGATTCGTTCGAGTGCCGGCACGGACTCGGCTACACGCGCATCACGGGCAAGAAGAAGGGGCTCTCGGTCGAGTTGCTCGCGTTCGTGCCGATCGGGCACGACGCCGAGGTGCATCAGATCACCGTGAAGAACGAGGGCAACGGCCCGCGCTCCGTGACGCTGTTCTCGTTCCTGGAGTTCTGTCTCTGGAACGCTCAGGACGACCAGACGAACTTCCAGCGCAACCTCAGCACCGGCGAAGTCGAAGTCGTCGGCAGCACCATTTTCCACAAGCACGAGTACCGCGAGCGCCGCAATCACTTCGCGTTTTATCACGTGAACCAGCCGGTCACCGGCTTCGACACCGATCGCGAGGCGTTCATCGGCCTTTACAACGGCTTCCACGAGCCGGACGTGGTGCGCGCGGGCAAGTCGAAGAACAGCGTCGCGAGCGGCTGGTCGCCGATCGCTTCGCACTCGCTCGATCTCACGCTCGCCCCCGGTGAGACCAAGACGCTCGTCTTCTTGCTCGGGTACGTGGAAAACCCGAAGGAGCAGAAATGGGAGAAGCCCGGCGTCGTCAACAAGACGCGCGCCAAGGAGCTGATCGCGAAGTTCTCGACGCCCG
>DASXWF010001438.1:0-13122 GCA_036503835.1 Polyangiaceae bacterium
GCACCCGCGCCGCCGGCACCCGCGCCGCCGGCACCGCCGACCGCGCCTGCGGTGCCTCCGCTCGAATCGCCCGCGGTACCGCCCGCCTCGCTACCGCTCGTACCCGCCGTGCCACCGCTCGAAGCGGCGCTCGTGCCGCCGTTGCCCGCGGCATCTCCGCCGGTACCGCCGCTCGCTCCGCTACCGGTGCCCGCGCTCGCGCCCGCCGTACCGCCGCTCGAGTCACCGGCGTCGCCGCTCGATCCACCGCCGGTGCCTCCGGTGCTGGTCGCGCCGCCCTTGCCCGCAACGCCCGCGGTCCCGCCCGAACCCGACGCCGACGTTCCACCCTTCGCTCCGCCTCCGTCGTCGTCCCCCGATTCCGCGCTGTCGCACGCCGCGGCACCGAGCCCCAGACCGACACCGAGCAAGCAAACCTTAAGAATCGAATGGTTCTTCATCGTGCGCTTCGTTTCATGGTCGCCCGCGACGTTCATCAGCAGGCAGAGTGAGTGATGGCCGGAAACATTGACCTTGACGCCCCCACAGCGTCAAGGCCGGCGGCCCTACTCCGCCGGCCCCGTGGGTCCTTTTGCTCTCCCACCCTCGCGTAACTTTCCACCGCCGTACGGCTCCACGACGGGCAGCGTTCGATAGCGCTCGGCCAGACGCTGCTTCATGTCGGCGAGCTCCGCCGGGCGCTCCGCGGCGACGTCGTGCTTCTCGTCGGGATCCCGGGAAAGGTCGTAGAGTTCGAGGCGACCTCGCTCGAATTCAATCAGCTTGTAAGAGCCGTGGACGATGGCGCGCCGCGGCGGGTTGTGGCTGTCCTCGGCGAGCTCGACGAGAATCGGTTCGCGGACCTCGGGGTCGGCGCCGAAGAGCTCGGGGACGAGGGATTTGCCCTGAAAGTCGGGCGGCACCGGCACGCCGAGCAGCTCGAGGATCGTCGGCGCGAGATCGACGTGGGAGCGGCGCACGTCGATCTTCCGAGCCTCGAGCCCTGGACCAAAAATGAGAAGCGGCACGCGCGCGAGCACTTCCCACACCTCGAAGGCGTGCTTGTACATGCCGTGCTCACCGAACGCTTCGCCGTGATCCGCCGTGACGATCACGACGGTGTTTTGCCACCACGGCTTTTGGCGCGCGAAGTCGAGCAGCTTTCCGATCCAGAGGTCGGCGTAGAAGATCTCGCCGTCGTAGCGGTCCCGCGCTTTCTTTCCGAAGTCGGGCACCCCGGCGTGGCGCAAGTACTGGTCGTGCGGGTCCATGTAGTGGGCCCAGCCGAAGAAGCGGCCGCCGGTGTTTTCCGGCTTGCCGAGCAGCTCGATCCCGAGCGCCGTCATCTTGTCGCTCGTCACGTCGTTGTCCGTCTCTGCGTCGAACTTGATGCCGGGCACGAGCTTCCATTCCGCGAAACCCTGCTCGAAGCCGCTGTTTCGGCCGAAGTAGGCGTGTCCGTGCCAGGCGAAGGTGCGAACGCCGCGTTCGGTGAGGAGCTCGGGGAAGAAGCGGTTCGAAGCCGCGTAGCGCGCGAAGAAACGGTAGTCGCGGTAGAGCGTCGAGGGATAGCGCCCCGCGAGGAGCGTCGCGACGCTCTTGGCGGTGTAGCTCGAGCCCGCGTAAGCGTGGGAGTAGACGACCGCGTCCGCCGCGAGCTTCGTGAGGTTCGGAGCGATCGCGCGCTCGTAGCCGAGCCAGGGCACGTCGGTCCTCAAGCTGTCGACGCTGATGAGCAGCACGTTCAGCGGCGCGCGCGGAAGCTTCGCCGCGGGAGGCGCCGCCGACGCCGAGGGCGCCGGCTTGGCAGCCGACGCGGCGCTCGCAGTTTCGGCAGGAGCACTCGCCGAGGCAGCGGCGCTCGCGGCGCTCGATCCACCGGCGTCACGCGCCCGGTCCCGGCAGCCGCCGAGCAAGCCCAGTGCCAAGAAAACGGGCGCCAAGCGCGGCCAGCGCTTCGCGTCGGCGGTGCACATCACGCGCGACCGTAGCACTACCCCGGCGCCCTCTGGGCGCTCGGTCCGACGACGATCGATGATACGCTGCGCGCCCGCATGGACCTCGATACGGCCAAGCGCCTGGCTGCTCAGGCGGCCGCGAATCTCACCCCCGAGCAGGGCGTGATCGGCCTCGGCACGGGGTCCACCACGCGGTTTTACATCAACGAGGTCGGCCGCCTCGTCAAGGAAGGCCGGCGGCTCTCGGCCGTTCCCACCAGCCGGCGCAGCCGCGAGCTCGCGACCACTCTCGGGATCCCGCTGCTCGACGACACGGGGCCGTGGGCCATCGACCTCTGCGTCGACGGCGCCGACGAGGTCAGCGACGAGCTCGACCTGATCAAGGGCGGCGGTGGGGCGCACACGCGCGAGAAGATCGTCAACCGTCACTCCCGCCAGAACGTGATCATCGTGGACGAGACCAAGCTCAGCACGCGCCTCGGCGAGCGGCAGCCCGTGCCGGTCGAGGTCGTGGTCTTCGGACACCGCGCGACGGGAGCCGCGCTCTCGCGTTTCGGCGACGCAGCGCTGCGCTTCGCGGGCGACGCTCCGTTCGTCACCGATTCCGGCAACTACGTCTACGACCTCGAAACTGGACCCATCGCCGACCCAGTCGAGCTCGAGGAAGAGCTCAGGCACTTGCCGGGCGTGATCGAGACGGGACTCTTCTGCGGGCGCGCCGACATCGTGATCGTCGCCGGAGCGAACAGCGTCGAGCTGCGCCATCGCGACGGCCGCCGCACGGCAGCCGCGATCCCGTGAGGCTCGCCGCTCGCCCCGGTTCGGCGCTACACTGCTCCCCGTGAACAGCGCCGCGCGTGTCATCGCCTTCCTCGGGGCCACTGCGCTCGCCCTTCCGGCATCCGCCCAGAAGGCACCGCCGGCACCCAGACCGCCGAGCGCACCGGCAGCGCCTGCGAGCGCGACGCCCGCGCCCGTCGCGGCACCTGCCGCGCCGGCGGCACCCGTCGATCTCGCGGCGGTCGCGCCGGGTGTCGTCATCCTCGAGCGCGCGGGGAAATTCCTGGCGCTCGGGACGATCCTGAACGGCGACGGCCGCGTCGTGACCGCGCTCTCGCCGCTCGCCGGCGGGCAGCACCTCGACGTCCGCTATGCCGACGGCGCGCTCGTCCCAGCGCGGCTCGGGCACGCGGATCGAAACCGCGATCTCGCGCTCGTCGTCCCGCAGAACTCGCGTCACAAGCTCGGGCTGCGCGCGTCCCGCAAGGCGCTGACCACGCCGCCGCCGTCGTTGAAGAGCTTCGCCCCGGCCGGCCAGCGCGTGGTCGCCGGCGCCACCTTGACCACCGTCGGGCCGAGCACGTTCCTCGGCGTGGACGGTAAGCCCCTGCCGGACGCGATCTCGTTCAGCGCGCCCGTGCCGGCCGGGAGCGTCGGCTCGCCGCTGCTGGACGAGTCGGGTGAGGCCGTCGGGCTGGTCGCGCGCGCCTGCCGCCGGGTTTCGGGGTCCGGTTGTACACCCGCGCTCGCGGGCATCCCGGTGAACGCCGTGCGCGATTTCTTGCAAAAGGCGCCGGCCAGCGCCGCGCTACCGGTCGCCTGGCTCGGGGTCGAAGGACAGGCCGACGATTCGGGGACCGCGCGCGGCGTCCGGGTCTCGAGCTCGCGCGGGCCGGCGCTCGCGGCCGGACTTCGCGCGGGTCAGGACGCGCGGTCGGCCGACCTGATCGTCGCGCTCGACGGCGTGCCGGTGACGACCCCCGAGGCGCTGGCGCAAGGTATAGAAGCGCGATCCGTCGGCGACCTCGTCGATCTCCTCGTACTCGGAGCCGGACGCTTCCGGCACGTCACGCTGGTCCTTTCTGCGGCACCGGCCCCGAGCGCCGTTTCGCGCTGAAAACCCCGAGCCTTCGCGGAATTGACATGCGAAACCGGGGAGGCGACTATCCGGGTGCCGCTCAACCGGGCGTTTGGTCTTCTCTGTGACGAGTCCCCTGCGTATCGAAGTCGCTGGCCAGACGGACGTCGGTCGCAAGCGTGCCCACAACGAGGACAACTTCGCGATCATGGCGGAGTACGGCCTCTACGTCGTGGCGGACGGCATGGGCGGCCACGCCTCCGGCGAGATCGCGTCGAAGATGGCGGTCGACACGCTGCACGAGTTCTTCACCGCGACCGCCGACGATCCCGAGCGCACCTGGCCGTACAAGATGGATCGCTCGAAGGGTTACGAGGAGAACCGCCTCGTCACCGGCATCAAGCTCTGCAACCTGCGCATCTACGAGCAGGCGCAGCGCAACGCGAAACAGCGCGGCATGGGCACGACGCTGGCGGCGCTCTTCGCCGTGGAAGACGGCATCTACGTCGCGCACGTCGGTGACAGCCGCGTCTACCGCATTCGCGAGGGCAGCATCGAGCAGCTCACCGAGGATCACTCGCTGCTCAACGACTACAAGAAGATGAAGCACCTCACGCCGGAGGAGATCGCGAACTTCCCGCACAAGAACGTGATCGTGCGCGCGCTCGGCATGAAGGACACCGTCAAGGTCGACACCCGCTTCGAGAATCCCCGCGCCGGCGACGCCATGGTCGTCTGCAGCGACGGACTCTGCGGCCCCGTGAGCGACCAGCGCCTGCTCGAGCTCGTGACGACCGCTCCGAACCTGCCCATCGCCACCCAGCGCCTGATCGACGCCGCCAACGAGAACGGCGGCCCCGACAACATCACCTGCGTCATCGCCCGCTGGATCGAGTGACGCCGTGTAGGTAGCGCGCGCCCACCGGCATACACCGCCCCTACCAGCCGACCGCGATCGGGGCCGGGGCCCCGATCGCCGATAGGCAGCTGAGCGCGCGCGCGGGCTAAAGGCGGACGCACTTTCGTCCGTCTCCATTTGGTGCCGCGCGTAGCCTCGCGTGCGGCACGGGCTGACACGTGCGGGCCGCGTAAGGCCGGTTTGACGGGGCGAGAGCCCACGTGCATTCTCATTCCATTGCGTTTCGCGCCGGTCGAAGGGCCGTGCGCCGCATTTTCCCGTTCGAGCGAGGCCATCGTCATGAGCATGAAGTTGGGCCAGAAAATCAACGTCGAATCCCTGGAGCTCGAACTCACGGAGCCGACGCGCCTCAAGCTCGCCGGCACGCTGAGCACCCCCACGGCTCAGGCGGAATTCCGCAAGCACCTCCAAGATTTGCACACGCAGATCGTGTCCTCGCGGTTGGAGGAATTTCAGGTCGACGTGCAGAGTCTGAGCTTCGTCAACTCCTCCGCGATTCGCGCCTTCGTCGATTGGATTTCCCGCGCGGCGCACGCCCGCTACAAGCTCACCTTCTCGACCAATCCGACCGTCACCTGGCATCGCCTGAGCTTCAGCGTCCTGAAGTCGCTCGCCCCGGACACGGTGCAGATCGTGGAGGTCGCCGCCAAGAGCTCGCAGAGCGGGGGACACCCGACGTGACCCGAGCGCCCGGTCGAGCAGAGCAGACGCTCAAGCTGGCTCGGCAGGGTAACGCCGTCGACGATGCGCTCCGGTTCGCGGAGCGCGCCGTGAGCTACTGCACCCCGGAGTGCCGCGAGGCCGTGGCGCTCGCCGTTTGCGAGCTCGGGGAGAACCTGATCAAGTACGGCGAGAACGGCGGCGACCCGCACGCGGGCACGATCGGCGTGTCGGTGGAGGGCAGCTCCGTGCGAGTGCGCGCGGTCAATCGCGTGACGTCGCTCGACGACGCGAAGCGCGTCGCGGAGCTGGTTTCGGAGCTCGACGGCGCCGGCGCCTCGGTCCAGGAGCTCTACCTGAAGCGCCTCCAGACCTTGTTTTCGAACCCCGACGAGCCGCGGACCCAGCTCGGCCTGCTCAGGATGGCGTTCGAGGGTGGCTTTCGGCTGAGCTGCACGTTCGACGCGCCGGAGCTCCAGATCATCGCGGAACGCACGTGTTGAAGCACACCACCGGCATACGCGCGTGGCTGGCGCTGGGGGCGGCTTCGGCCGTCGCGCTCGCCGGCCTCGCCGGCTGCAGCGAGGAAAACGCGCAGAAGGCCGCCGCCCAGCAGGGACAGCGGCGCACCGCTCGGGCAGCGACCCGCGAGCCGCTGCTGCCATTGCCCGAGGTCCAGAAGCTCGATGCGAAGCGCGTGGCCCTCGGACGCAGGCTGTTTCACGAGCCGCGCCTTTCGGGTGACGGCAAGGTGGCCTGCTCGAGCTGCCACGACCTCGCCAACGGCGGCGACGACGGCCGGCCGCGCCCGCTCGGCGCGCACGGCAAGACCGGTCTCGTCAACGCGCCCACCGTCTACAACGCCGCGCTCAACTTCGTGCAGTTCTGGGACGGACGCGCCGCGACGCTCGAAGACCAGGTGAACGGCCCGCTCAACAATCCGCTCGAGATGGCCTCGAGCTGGCCGAACGCGCTCGGCAAGCTGAAGGCCGACGCGAGCTACGTGAAGGACTTCGACGAGTGCTTCGCGGACGGGCTCAACGAGGCCAACGTGCGCGTGGCGATCGCGGATTTCGAGCGCACGCTGATCACGCGCGGCTCGGCCTTCGACCGCTTCCTGGAAGGCGACCAGAACGCCCTCGATGCCGCGGCGAGGTCCGGCTACGAGACCTTCAAGTCGGTCGGATGCATCGCCTGCCACCAGGGCAGCAACGTCGGCGGCAACATGTTCCAGCGCTTCGGCGTGCTCGGTGACTACTTCAAGGACCGCGGCAACGTCGTGGAGGCCGACTACGGTCGCTACAACGTCACCAAGAACGAGTCCGATCGCTTCGTGTTTCGCGTGCCGTCGCTCCGCAACGTCGAACACACGGCGCCCTACTTTCACGACGGCTCGGCGGCGACCCTCGAACAGGCCGTCCAGGTGATGGCGCGCTACCAGCTGGGCCGCAAGCTCGGCGACGAGCAGGTGCACGGCATCCTGGCGTTCCTGCGCTCGCTGTCGGGACCGATGGTGGGCGCCGCCGCGGAGCCGAAACCGTGACGAGCACGCGCTGGTTCGCGCTGATCGCGGCGCTGTTCCTGCTCGCGTTCGCGGGCTCGGGCTTTCTGTACGCGCGCTCGCAATCGGCCGACTACGACGCCCACGCGCGCGCGATCGCGGCGATCGGCCGGGCCCGGCACCTCGATCGGCTGCTGTCCGAGCAGGTGCTGGAGGCCCGCTTCGGCCTGCTCAACCAGTACGATCCGATCACCAGCACGGAGCTGGACCTGTTCGACGAAGCCCGCGAGCTTCGGGCACGACTGGTCGAAGTCGTGGGCCAGACGCCCGAGCTCGACCGAGCGCTCGCAGAATTCGACCGCGCCGTCGAGGAACGACGCAGCGTCGTCGAGCGCTTCAAGGGCGAAAACTCGATCTTGAAGAACTCACTCCGCTACCTGCCCACGGCCGCCGACGAGTCGAGCGCCGGCATCGCCGCGAGCGCCGGCAAGCACGACGCCGAGCTCGCCCGCGACCTCAACGGCCTCGTGCGGGCGGCGCTCGTTTACAACCTGATCGGCGACCGTTCGACGCGCGAAGTCCTCGAGCACGCGGTCGAGAAGCTGACTGCGCGGAAGACCGAGCTCGGAGCGGACGCGGCCCCCCAGTTCGAGCTCTTGCTCGCCCACGCGCGCGTGATCGGCGAGCGGCAACCCTCCGTGGACGCGCTGGTGAAACAGGCGTCCAGCGACGCCGTGGCGGGACGCCTGCTGGCGGTCGAAAACCTCTACGACGCGCGCTTCAGCCGGGCCGCGGCGAGCGCCGACCGTTACCGGCAGATCCTCTACGTCTGGTCCTTGTGCCTGGTGATCGCCGTCGCCATCACGGGCGTGCTCCTGCTCCGCATGTACGCCGGCCTCGAGCGGCGCGTGGCCGAGCGTACCGCCGAGCTCGGGCGCGCGCTCGACGCGCTCTGGGGCGAGATGAAGCTCGCGCGGAAGATCCAGGAGGCGCTCGTCCCGGCGCAGCCCGCGCTCACCGGCTGCGAAGTCGCCGCCAGCATGAAGCCCGCAGACGAAGTGGGCGGCGACTACTACGACGTGATCCGTTCGGACGACCACGAATGGATCCTGATCGGCGACGTCTCCGGACACGGCGTCCCTGCCGGCCTGATCATGATGATGTGCCAGACCGCCGTGCGCACCGCGCTCGAGCGCGATCCGAAGATGACGCCGGACCGCCTGCTCGTCCTCGTCAACTCCGTGCTGACCCAGAACATCCGCCAGCTCGGCGAAGACAAATACATGACCATCAGCGCCCTCCGCCGCGACCCGGACGGCACCATCTGCTTCGCGGGCGCCCACCAGGACATCTTCGTCTACCGCGCCGACACCGACGACGTCGAAACCTTCGAGACGTCGGGGCTCTGGCTCGGCATCAAACCGAACGCCGAGGGCTCCTTCACCACGCGCGACCTTCGCCTCGGCACGGGTGACGTCCTCGTCCTCCACACCGACGGCGTCACCGAAGCCATGCGCGACGGCGCCCTCTTCGACTGTGACGGCATGCGCCGCGTGCTCAAAGCGGCCAAAGGCAAGAGCGCCCGCCAGATCCTCGACGGCGTCCTCGGCGCCCTCGAAGGCTTCGAGCTCAAAGACGACGCGACGCTGCTCATCGTACGACAGGTCGAGACGGGCGCGGCCCGGCGGACGGCCGCGGAGCCCGCCGGGGTGGCGCTCGGACGCTAGTCGGCGCAGCGGACGCTAGAATCCCGGCGTCGGCTCGGGTACGGGCCGCTTGCCCGCCATGAAGCTCGCGCGCCTGCACTCCCGCCCCGAAGTCTTTCTGAGCGTCCAGGGCGAAGGCAAGAGCATCGGCCGCCCGAGCGTGTTCGTCCGGCTGTCGACCTGCAATCTCTACTGCACGTTCTGCGACACCGACTACACGTGGAACTGGCAGGGCACCGCGTTCCGGCACCGGCGCGACGCGGAACCGGGGTACCGGAAGTTCGATCCGGGGCGCGATCTCGTCGAGCTCCCCCCGGGCGCGATCGCCGCCGAGGTCGCGCGCTTCGACTGCCGGAATGTGGTGCTCACCGGGGGTGAGCCGCTGCTGCAACAAGGGGAGCTCGCCGAGCTCTTGCGCTCGCTGCGCGCGCTCGACGCCGAGTATCGCTTCGAAATCGAGACGAACGGCACCGTGGTGCCGGCGGCCGAATTGGATGCGCTCGTCGAGCAGTACAACGTCTCGCCCAAGCTCGAAAACTCGGGGGTTCAGGAGCGGCATCGCGTTCGTTCCGAGGCGCTCGCGTTCTTCGCCCGAAGTCCGAAGGCGACGTTCAAGTTCGTCGTGATGGAAGCGCGCGACGTGGAGGAGGTCGCCGACTGCGTCCGCCTGCACTCGCTGCCCGCCGACAGGATCTGGCTGATGCCGGAGGGGTCGAGCTCCGAGACGATCCGCGGGCGCCAGCGCTGGTTGGCTGACGTTTGCGCCGCTCGGGGCTTCCAGCTCGGTGACCGGCTGCACATCCACCTGTACGGAGACGAGCGCGGCAAGTAAGGTCCCGCGTCTTGGTGCGAAAGACCGTCCTCCACTCCGGCTGGGAGCTCGCGAGCCCCAACTGGCTGCTCCCACCCGCACGACTCGGCTACTCGCGGCTCGACTGGCTGCCCGCGAGCGTGCCCGGGCACGTGCATCTCGACCTCGCGCGCGCCGGTGTCATCGCCGATCCGTTCGGCGGCCTCGCCGAGCTCGGCTGCCAGTGGGTCGATCGCGAACCGTGGCGCTACCGCACCCGCTTCGAGTGGCGGCCCGAGCCGGCGCTGCCGCGACGCGTCTTGCGCTTCGAAGGGCTCGATACGGTCGCGAGCGTTCGGCTCGACGGCGAGCTGCTCGCGGAGCACGACGACATGTTCGTCGCGCTCGAGGTGGACCTGAGCGAGCGGCTGGCCTCCGGACAGCACGAGTTGTGCGTCGATTTCGCGCCGGCGAGCGAGGTCGGCCGCGAGCGCCGCCGCCGCTACCTGGAGGCCGAGAACATCGCCGACGACGTCGTGCGCTTCGACGAGCGCGCGTTCGTGCGCAAGGCGCAATACATGTACGGATGGGACTGGGGGCCGCGCCTGGTTTCGGCCGGCATCTGGCGTCCGGTTTCGCTGATCGAGTACGCCGGGCGCATCCGTGACGTGTCGGTGACGCAGCGGCACGACTCGAACGGCGGTGTCGAGCTCGAGATCGAGAGCGACACCGAAGGCGCGGGCCGGCTCTTGCATTTTTGGGGCGACGAAAGCACGTCCGTCCCGGCGAACGAGCCCATCCGCATCGCGTCGCCCGAGCTCTGGTGGCCGGCGGGGCTCGGGCGGCAAACGCTGCTGGTGCTGACCAGCTATCTGGTGCCCGACGAGGTGCGCACGCGAGCCGAAGCGGAGGCCCGCGCCTTCGATCGCAAGGTCACGCGCGTCGGGCTCCGGCGCATCGAGCTCTTGCGCGAGCCGGACCGCCACGGACAATCGTTCGAGCTCGGCGTGAACGGCAAGCGCGTCTACTGCGTCGGCGCGAACTGGATCCCCGACCACAGCTTTCCGTCGACGGTGGAGCGCGAGCAAATTCGCGAACAGCTCCGGCGCGCGCGCGACATGAACATGAACATGCTGCGCGTCTGGGGCGGCGGCCTCTACGAGAGCGAGGACTTCTACGACGCCTGCGACGAGCTCGGGTTGCTGGTGTGGCAGGACTTTCCGTACGCCTGTCAGTACTACCCGGAGGACCCCACGACGCTCGAAGCGGCGCGGCGGCAGGCGAGCGAGAACGTGCGGCGTTTGCGCCGGCACGCGAGCCTGGCGCTCTGGTGCGGCAACAACGAAAACCTCACGATGTTCCAGTCCGGCTGGGACGACAAAGCCCGCCATCCCTCGCGCTACTACGGCGAAAAGCTCTTCAACGAGGTGCTGCCCGGCGTCCTCGCCGAGCTCGATCCGGGCCGTCCGTACGTTCCGACATCACCCTGGGGCGGCGAACCCGCGAACAGCGGCGGCATCGGCGACCAGCACTACTGGGACGTGTGGCACGGCCGGGGCGACTGGAAGCACTACGACGACTCGACCGCCCGCTTCGTCTCCGAGTTCGGTTTCGCCTCCGCGCCGGGGCTGAAGGCGTGGCGCCGCATCCTCCCGGCCCACCAGAATCCGCTCGCCGCCGACGTCCGCGATCCGGCCGCTCGCTGGCACGACAAGACCCTCAAGGGCTACGAGACCTTCCTCGATCTCGTCGCGCTCCACTACCCGACCGCCAAGACCCTCGAGGAGTGGACGTACTTCTCGCAGCTGAATCAGCGCGATGCGCTGCGCCACGGCATCGAGCACTTCCGCCGCTCGGAGTTTTGCCGGGGCGCGCTCGTCTGGCAGCTCAACGATTGCTGGCCGGCGCAAAGCTGGGCGCTCGTCGACTCGGAGGGCGAGTACAAGGCGGCCGCCTACGAGCTCCGGCGCCTGTTCGCCCCCGCGCTCGCGAGCCTGGTCGTGAAGGACGGGCGGGCCGTGCTCGTGCTCGCGCTCGACAACGCGAGCGAGCCACTGCGCGAACAGGCCGTCATGGAAGCGCGCTCGCTGCTCGACGGGAGCATTCTCGCGAGCGCGGAAGCGGAGGTGACGCTCGAACCCGGCGAGCGGCGCGCCGTGCTGGAGCTCGACCTCGCCGGCTACGAGCCGCGCGAGACGCTGCTCGCCGCCTACTTCGCCGACAGCTTCAGCTTCAGGCTCCTCTCCGAGCCCAAAGACGCACGCGTCGTGACCCCGCGCCTCGCTGTTTCGACGACGGAAGGCGGGCTGCTCGTGACGAGCGACCTACCCGTGGTCGATCTGTTCTTCTGGGACGCCTCCGGAAAGGCGCGTTTCTACGACAACTTCGTCACGCTGCCCGGCGGCGGAGAAATCGAGCTCCGCGTGAGCGAGCAACCCGGCGAGCTCCGTGCCCGCAGCCTCGCCGGCTCGCATCCCGTCGAGCTCCCGCGCAAGAGCTGGCGCTGGCGCGAGCCTTCCGGCGCCTAGATCGGCGCCGAAAGGCGACGAAGCCGGCGCCGGGACACATCGAGTGTCCGCAGAGCGTCCGCTTGCGGTCAGATCGCGGGCACACGGCAATTCCCGCGGCGCGACAGCCGTGATTCTTCGTCTGGCACGTATCGTGCTGCTGTTCGGCTCTCGAGCCCCACAGGAGATCATGCATGAAACCATCCCTCGAGCCCGGCCTCACGACGCGCTTCTCGTTCGAGATCCCCGCGAACAAGACCGTCCCTCACCTCTTCCCCGAAGCGGCCGAGTTTCGAACCATGCCGGAGGTGTTTGCCACGGGGTTCATGGTCGGACTGGTGGAATGGACCTGCATGAAGCTCCTGCAGCCGCACCTCGACTACCCCGTGGAGCAATCCGTCGGCACCGACGTGAAGCTCAGCCACACCGCCGCGACGCCGCCTGGATTCACGGTGACCGTCGAGGCCGCGCTCGAGCGTGTGGAGGGCCGGCGCCTCACCTTCTCGATCTCGGCCCACGACGGCGTCGACGAGATCTGCCGCGGCACGCACGAGCGTTTCGTGATCGACACGACGCGCTTCAACACGAAGGTTGATGAGAAGTCGCAGCGGCGCGCCTAATGCTCCCGGCGCTCGACCCGCGCTGGCGTGAGCTCGAGCAGAGCCGCCCGAAAGACCTTCGCAAGCTCGGTTCCGTTACGAACGTCCGCTGAAGCGAGCACCCGCCGGATCTCACCCTCGCGAAATCCCTGTTCGCGCAGCGCTTGAAAGGCTTTGGCGAACACATCGGCCGCTGACGCCGAGACTTGGGGGCTGCCGTAGCGGGTCCCGTCGGAGTGCCGGAAGGTCAGCGTTCCTGATGCAGGGCCTTCGATGACCAGCTCTCCGCGATGAACGGCCCGATGATGGGCCGCGCAAAGCGTGACGAGATTGTCGGGATCGTGGCGCCCTCCCACGGCACCCGGGTGGATGTGATGCGCGTCCACGAAAACGGCGTGCCGGCAGCCGGGAACTCGGCAGCGTCCGCCGTCTCGCCGCACGACCTTGCGGCGAATCGACGGTGGGATCGTTTGCGTGGCGCGGGTGGTGCGAGGCCGGCGGGAAATCTGGCCTGCCTGTGCCGTCCGTGATGCGGGTTCTTCGTCGCCGAGGTCCTGGTGCTTGAGCGCATCTCCTGCCGCGCCCACGTGGGGGTCGCCGTCGCACAGACCGCCGTCGCGCAGACCGCTGTCGCGTAGACCGCTG
>DASXWF010001439.1:0-9113 GCA_036503835.1 Polyangiaceae bacterium
GCTCCGGCATTGCCCCCAGACGTGATGCCCATCTTCCCCGCGCCCCCGCCACTACCGGATTCCCCGGACGCACCCGCTTCCCCGCTCGTTCCACTCATTCCGCCCGGCGACCCGGCTTCGCCCGCGCTCCCCGCCGCTCCAGAAGCTCCCTTCCCGGCGCTGCCACCGCCTCCGGTGGCCGCGCGAGTCCCCGCCTGACTCCCCGCCTCACCTCCGGCTTGGAGCTCGCCTCCCGTCCCCGCCGCGGGTGACGGTTGGCGCAAGGTCGGCTCGTCGATGCCGAGCACGCTCTCACAAGCGAGAGCGAGGAGCGGTACGCAGACGACGCGTGCGTTCAGCGAGCGCGGCCAGCCGGTCCCCCGCACCTAGAACGCCTCCGAAATACGGATGGCGGCGAGGTCGGGCCGGGCGGTGATGTCGACGCGCGTCGCGCTCCGGCCGTCTTGCGAGAGCGACCCGATGTAGAGCGCCACGCTGGTCGCGGCGAGCACGCCGCCGACCGCGAACGACCAAGTGGAGATGGTCGCAGCGTGGAGCGCGTCGTTGCGGAGCTCGAATCCTTCCGCGTCGCACACGCTCTGGGCGTCGCAATGGTTTTCGGAGGCGCTGTTCTTCGAGCTCGCCGCGACGCCGAACCCGATGCCGATCCCGAGGCTCACGACGCTCGCGATGCCGGTTCCGAGACTCGCGTACTCGAGCGTTCGGTTTTTTCGCTGCGGAGCGGGACCGGCATCGCTCGGCCGGTTCGCCGTCGTCGGCGCGATCCGAACGGTCTGGCTCGAGCTTTCGTTCGCCGGCACGAGCTCGACGACCAGGATCTTCTTGTCGCGCTCCGCGCGGACGCTCACCGTGGCCGACCACGTGTCGCCTTGGGGCAACGTCGCCTCGATGCGGTAGTTCCCGCCGTCGACCGGAACCGCCGTCCCGAACTGTCCGGGGGGAAGCTCGACGCCGTCACGCGTCACTTTGAGGCCTGGCTCCTTGGCGAGGCTCTTGGGAACGACGACGGTCAGGAACGAAAGGCGCTCGGCGAGGCCCTCGAACTGTCCGGCGGCGGCATCGCGCCGTTCGACCTGTCCCTCGCGCTGCGCGAGCTCGGCCGCCGAGCGATAGTTCGTCCAGGCGCTCGCGAGCAGGCCGGAGAGCTCCTGGCAGTAGGCGAGCGCGAGCAGGGTGCCGGACGCCGGGTCGAGCGCCTGGCTGTCGCTGAAGCTGCGGCAGGCTTCCCCGTAGCGACCTTCGGCGAGGAGCGCGCGACCTTGCTGAAACATGGCCTCCGCGCGCCCGATCTCGGGGGCCGGCGCTCCGGTGGGAGCCGCCGCGACCGCCGGCGCGGGGGCACCTTGCGGGGTGGCGAAGGCAGGAGCGGCGCTGGCGAATACGGCCGCCACTGCTCCGAGCGCGAGAAGCCGTACCATGTCGAACCGTTACTAGAGCTCCGTGCCTGGTGCGAGAAATCGACCCCGGAAACCCGCGCCACGCCGTGAAGGAGCCCGCTGCGAAGATTTCCCGGTTCCCCCCTCCTACCTTTTTCCACAAGGTGCGTCGATTGCAGCTCCTTACAGGCGTTCCGAGCGCCCGGAATTCATGGTTTAATTCCTCTTCTTTCATGGGCGAGCTCAGCCGGTTCAACGGGGACGAGCGCCGGCGCCTTTTGAGCCAGCACCTGATCGGCCGCGGTCCGGAATGTGCGCTGCGCCTCCCCGGCAGCTACGTCTCGACTCAGCACGCGCTCGTCCGCTGGCACGGACACGCGTGGGAGGTCCTGGATCGCGGCAGCCGGAACGGCACGCGCCTCGACGGTGAGCCGCTCGAGCCTGGACGCCCGTACCGGTTGAAGAAGGGCGCGACCATCACCTTCGGGCACGCGGACGAGAGCTGGATCTTCAGCGACGCAGGCGAACCCGACGTCGTGCTCGTCGCCCTCGACGACGGTGAAGCGTACTCGGGCAAGCTCGGACTCGTGGGGGTGCCTTCCAGCGAGAACCCGGAAACTACCCTGTTCCGCGATCACGAGGAGAACTGGAAGGTCGAGCTGGGCGACGGCACGGTCCGCGTGCTGGACGACGGTGAGATCTTCGAGAGCGGGGGGCGGCGTTATCGCTTCTCGCTCCCGGGCGGCGGGGAGGCGACGGCGAGCCTCACGGGCGACGCGAGCGGCGAGCTCCCTTCGCTGCACTTCGCCGTGTCCGCCGACGAGGAGTTCGTCGAGCTCACGCTCGCGTACGCGAACCGGCGCATGCCGCTCGGCTCGCGCGGTCACAACTACCTCCTGCTCACCCTGGCTCGTGCCTACGTCGACGACCAGAACGCGGGCCTCCCGCTGACCTCGTGCGGTTGGCGCGACAAAGAAGAGCTCGGCCGCGGACTCGGCATCAGCCCCGAGCAGGTGGACGGCGAGGTATTCCGCGTGCGCAAGCACTTCGTGCGGCACGGCCTGAAAGAGGTGGGCGCCGTCATCGAACGCCGCGCGCGCACCAAGATGATCCGCCTCGGGTTCTCGAGCTTCCGGATCGACCGGCTCTGAACACGCCCGTTCGAGCGCCGCCCGCAGCGCCGAGCGCGGGCGGCCGGGGATCGCTCGTGCCTACTTCGCCTGCGACTGAGCCGCGCGGAAGGCGTCGATGTCCTTGTCGTACTCGCCGCGATCGGTGATCGACATCGAGAGGAACAGAATCAAAAAGAGCACGCTCGTGAGAAACAGGATCAGGTGGAAGCGCTTGTCCCAGAGCAAGTGCATGAAGAACGTCACGACGAGCGCCGCCTTCACGGTCGCGATCACCATCGCGACCACCAGGTTCCCCTGCTGGCCGAGGTCGAAGCTCGTGACGCTGACCGTGATGATCGTGAGCACGAGCAAGGCGCCCAGGATCCCGAATAGAAGGGATAGCGGCGTCGTGTGCGCAAGGCCGTGATCGGCGCCGTGGCCGTGCGCGTCGCTCGCGGGAGGTGCGTGGTCCGACATGGGTGCCTCAGTGGATCAGGTAGAGCAGCGGGAACAGGTAGATCCAGATCAGATCCACCAAGTGCCAGTAGAGCGCCGCGTAGTCGATGGGGCCGAAGTAGTACGGTCCGAACACGCCCTTGCTCGCCTTGATCAAGAGCCAGACGAAGATACCGATTCCGATCAAGACGTGCAGGCCGTGCAGGCCCGTCATGAAGAAGTAGATGCTGAAGAAGACGTGCGCGTTGCGCGGGCGGGAGACGCCTTCGCGCTGCTCGGCCTTCTCGCCGATCAGGCCGGCTGCGAGCAGGGGCTCGATCTGCTCCCGGGTGGGCCTGGCGATCGACTCGTCACGCGCGGCGTTCGCAGCAGCGTGCTGAGCGCCTTGCGCGTGGTCCGCCGCGCCGGCCGTCGCCGCCGGGGCGGGGGAGGCGGGCGCGCTCGCCGGCGTGGCGGCCTTCTTCTTCGCTTGCTCGGCGAGCTTCTCGGCGTACGCGGCGGCTTCCGGGTGCTTCTTCTTGAAGGCCGGGAGCTCCCAGACCTGGTGCTTCGGGGCGAAGTTCGGGCCCCAGAGCAGACCGTCGTGCACCTTGTGCGAGTACTCGAAGTACTTCACCACCATGAACGTGCAGGCGCACGCGATGGTGACGACGATGTTGATCATCAAGAGCTTCTGCTGGCGAAGCTGCGCGTTGCGCACGGCCCAGGCCGCCGTGAGGCTGCTGACGAGCAGCACGCAGGTGTTCACCGCGCCGAGCTTCGTATCCAGGAAGTAGTGCGCGTAGACGAACACCTCCGGACGCATGCCGCGGTACACGGTGTACGCGCAGAACAAACCTGCGAAGAACAGCACTTCGGTCAGGAGGAACAGCCAGATGCCGAGCTTGCCGGCCTCGAACTGCTGCGAGGGCGTGTCGAAATGGTGCGCGAGGAACGGGTACTCGGCGTTGTGATGATGTCCGTCGCCGCCGTGGTCGTGGTCGTGGGCCGCGTGCGCGGCGGCCGGCGGTACCGAGGACGCCTTCTTCTTCGGCGCCTCGTGAGCTTCGGTGCTGGATTCGCTCATAACGCTGTCCTCAAGTGGCGGCGGGCGCCTTCTCCACGTAACCCTTGATCTTCTCGTCGTAGACCAGCTCCTCGTAGTCGTCGTACGGGCCGCGGGTGACGGTCGGGGGGTTGTGGAAGTTGTAGTAGGGCGGCGGAGAGGAGATCGTCCACTCGAGGGTGCGAGAGCCCCAGGGGTTCGCGGGCGCGTCCGCCTTCCTCTTGAAGCTCGCGATCAGGTAGCCCGCCGTGAGCAGGAAGCCGGCGCCGAGAACGTACGCACCGATGGTCGAGAGCTGGTGGAGAGACTGAAACTCCGGCAGGTAGTTGTAGTAGCGCCGGGGCATGCCGCGCGTGCCCAGGATGAACTGCGGGAAGAACGTCACGTTCAGCCCGATGAACACCAGGACGGCGCTCCAGCGGCCGAGCTTCTCGTTGTACATGCGGCCGAACGCTTTCGGCCACCAGTAGTGGATGCCGCCGAGCAGCGCCGTGATCGCGCCGCCCATCATCACGTAGTGGAAGTGGGCGACCACGAAGTACGTGTCGTGGAGGTGGATGTCCACGCTCATCACGGCCAGGAACACGCCCGTGAGCCCGCCGATCGTGAACACCCAGAGGAAGGCGAGGGCGTACAGCATCGGCGTGTCGAGGTGGATCTGCCCCTTGTACATGGTCGTGATCCAGTTGAAGACCTTGATGGCCGTCGGGATCGCGATCAGGAACGTGATGGCGCTGAAGATCGAGCCCGCGAGCACCGACTGGCCGCTCACGAACATGTGGTGACCCCACACGAGGAAGCCGAGGAAGGCGATCGCCAGGCTCGAGATGGCGATGAACTTGTAACCGAAGATGCGCTTCCGCGAGAAAACCGGAATGATGTCGCCGATCACGCCGAAGCCGGGGACGACCATGATGTACACGGCCGGGTGCGAGTAGAACCAGAAGAAGTGCTGGAACAGCACCGGATCGCCGCCGAGCGCCGGGTCGAAGATGCCGATGTGCAGCAGGCGCTCGACGATCAGCATGAGCAGCGTGATGCCGATCACGGGAGTCGCGAGCACCTGGATCAGCGCCGTCGAGTACAGCGACCACATGAAGAGCGGCATGCGGAACCAACCCATGCCGGGCGGACGCAGCTTGTGGATCGTGACGATGAAGTTCAGGCCCGTGAAGATCGAGCTGAAGCCGAGGATGAACGCGCCCATCGCCGCAGGGGCGACGGCGGTTTCCGTGGTGGTGCTGTAGGGCGCGTAGAACGTCCAGCCGGTGTCGGCCGCGTTCATCACGAGCGACGCCAGCATGAAGATCGCGCCGATCAGCCACAGGTAGTAGCTCGCGAGGTTGAGGCGCGGGAACGCGACGTCCTTCGCGCCGAGCTGGAGCGGCAGCGCGATGTTACCGAGCGCGGCCGGAATCCCCGGGATGATCACCAGGAACACCATCACGGCGCCGTGAAGGGTGAACATCTGGTTGTAGGTGTCGTGCTCGATGATGGTCTTCCCGGCCGTGAACAGCTCGGTGCGCAGGATCAGCGCGAAGGTGCCGCCGAGCGCGAAGGCCATCAGCACCGAGGCGAGGTACATCACGCCGATGCGCTTGTGGTCGAGCGTCAGAGCCCAGGAGAGAAAGCCCTTTTCGTGGGTCAGGTAGTTGTCGCTGTCGGCCGACCTGGGCGGGGCGACGACGTCGGCGGTGGTGCTGGGGGATGCCATCCGTGGGCTCCTTCTACTTCAACGTCTTGATGTATTCGATCACGCCGGTGATCTGCCGGTCGCTCAGCTTCGTGAGCGGCATGGAGGGGGGATAGTTCACCACGACCTTCGCGGTCGGGTCGGTGATGGACTCGCGCAGGTAATTCTCGTCCGCGGTGAGGCTCGAGCCGTCGACGAACGACTCTTGCTTGCCGAACAGGCCCTTCCAGGTGGGGCCGATGCGCGGGGTGCCGTCGATCGAGTGGCAGACGGCGCAGCCCTGCTTTTCGTAGACGAGCTTGCCGAGCTCGGGCAGCGGCATGTCTTCCGACTTCCGCTTCATCTCGTCCAGCCACTTCTCGTAGCCGCCCGGCTCGTGCACGACGACGCGCGTGATCATGTCCGAGTGCGAGGTGCCGCAATACTCCGCGCAGAAGATCGGGAACTCACCGACCTTCGTGGCCTGGAACCAGAGGTCCGTGTAGCGGCCCGGGACCGCGTCCATCTTCACGCGGAAGTTCGGGATGAACAGGCTGTGCAGCACGTCGACCGAGTGGAGTACGACGCGCACGGGGCGATCGACCGGAACGTGCAGCGCGTCTTCCGCGCCGTGCGGGTACTCGAACAGCCACTTCCACTTCTGGCCGGTGACCTGGATTTCCATCGCGCCCTTGGGCGGGGTCCGCAGATTCACGAAACCCTTGAAGCCCCAGACGAAGAGGGCGATCACGATGAAGAGTGGGATGATCGACCAGGTAATTTCGAGCGTGGTGTTGTGGTCGGAGCTCGGCTCGGCGTGGGTGTTCTTCCGGCGGTGCGGAGCCTTGTACTTCCAGACGAAGTACACCATCGCCGCAAAGATGCCGGCGGCGAAGACGACGCTCAGCCAGACCATGAGCATGTAGAGCCAGTCGATGTCGGCGGCGGTGACCGACGCGTCGAGTGGCATCCAGACGTCCGGAGTTTCCGGCGATTTCGGCAGGTTCGCCGGCTGTAGCAGCAAGAGAGGGGTGGTCATGGTCATGAAACGCCTTCGGCAGGCCGCGCCTCGCGAAGTCTTCGTTTTCTATCGGCTCGGAAAAGCAGTCCGAGAAAGCCGGCAAGCAGGGCGACGCTCATCGCGCCGCCGACCCGCATCACGTTGGCGGCCACGGGTGCGTAGCGCCCGATGCTCGAGTCGTAGTGAAAACAATAGAGAATCAGCCGGTCGAACGGGTTCCCGATCCTGCCCTCGGAGGCTTCGAGCAGGCCGAGCTTCAGCGATTCCTTCGGGTATTCGATGCCGTAGAGGTAGCGGACGATCCTGCCCTCGGGGCTCGCGAGCGCGATCGCGGACGGGTGCGCGTACTCCTTGCGCTCCGGCACGTAGGCGTAGCCGAAGCCGAGCGCCTGGGCGTAGGCGCGCACGTTCGCTTCGCTGCCGGTCAAGAAGTGCCAGCCGTCCTTGGCCTCCGGACGCTCGTACTGCGCGAGGTAACGATGCTGGGTGCGCAGGGCATGCTCGGGCTTCTCGTTGTGATCGATGCTGACGGTGATCACCCGGAACTGCTTGCCCGGCGTGTAATCGAGCTTCTTCAGCCCGTCGACGAAGCCGTTCAGCATCAGGCTGCACAGCATCGGGCAGTTCGAATAGTTGAACGTCAGGACGACCGGCAACTTGCCGTCGAAGTACTGGCCAATCGTGACGGGGCGGCCGAGCTCGTCCTTGAAGGCGAGCGATTTCGGAACCGGCCCGCCGAGGTGCTCGGTGACCTCCACGCTCTCGAGCTGCTTCGGCAGCGCCTCGGTCGGATTCACGCGCTCCGTCGACGGGACGGGATCGGCTCCGGCGCTGGGCGCGGAAAGCACGCTGGCGCACAGCAGCAGCGCCGGAGCGAGAAAGGAGCGTCGAGGACTAGCCATCGGATGGGGCGGGGGCGGCCGGCGCGGGCGCCCGTGGGGGCGCGGCCGGTGGAGTCGCGGGTACCGCTAGCACCGCGGATGCTTTTGGCGACACGCTGGTCGTCGAAGCCGTCGTGGGGGCCTTGGGAGCCGGCTTGGCGCTCTCCGCAGGAGCGGGGAGCGCAGAAGATGCCGGTGCGCCTCCTCCGGTCTTGTCGGCGTCCGCAGGCGGCTCCGGCTGTACGGCGCCGAGTTCGCCCGTGGCGCCGCTCGCCGCAGGGCCGGGGGCGGCCGGAACAGGGGCGGCGCTCGCCGGCGGAACCGGTGAGGCGCTCAGCGGATCGCGCGCCAGGTCGGCGATCACGTGGCCCATCGCCTGCGTGATCGGCATGGTCACGGTGCCCTTCGCCTTGTCCACCACGCGGGGCTCGGCCGAGAGCTTGCCGGTCTGATCGGCGACCAGGCTCCGGTAGCGGTCGCCGGCGTGCGAGGCGCGTTCCGCGGCGATTTGCGAGGATTCGTAGCGCACGAGGGCGTCCACGCCGAGGACGATGCTGATTGTCGCGAAGGTGCCGACGGCCACCAACGTGCCGAGAGCGCCTGTGTTGACCTTGTCGGTTTCGGTTGCCATCAGATGTTCTCGAAGGCGAGCGAGCGCGGGAGGCGCGGGTCCTTGGTCGGGAGCAGGTTGAGCTTGCTGGCGCGGTAAGCGGCGCCGGCGACGAGCGCGCTCAAGAGACCGATCACGCACAGGATGTCGACCACCTGGAAGTGCGGCTCGTGATCGACCGCCGGCATCACCAGCCAGTACATGTCGAGGTAGACCATCGCGAGCTGCCAGACCGCGAAGAAGGCGAGGCCCTTGCGGTTCCGCTTCACGTGGCGCGAGAGCAGGCCGAAGAACGGGAACACGAAGTGCCCGAAGAGCAGCGTCCAGGACACCGTCCCCCAGCCGCCCGCGAAGCGCTCCTTGTACCAGATCGTCTCTTCCGGGATGTTCGCGTACCAGATCAGCATGAACTGACCGAAGCCGATGTAGGCCCAGAAGATGGTGAACGCGAACAGCATCTTGCCGAGGTCGTGATAGTGCTCGGCGGTCACGCTCTTCAGGCGGCCCTTGCCCTGCAGCCACTGCGCCGACAACGTCAGCGTCACGTGCACGCAGATCACGCAGCTCGCGAAGAAGTAGACGCCGAAGATCGTGCTGAACCAGTGGGGATCGACCGCCATCAAGAGGTCGAAGGCGCAGAAGGTGAGCGCGAGCGCGAAGACGATCATCGCGGGGCCGGAGACCTTGCGCATGTTGGCGAGCACCGCCGTGCTGCCGCTCTCGTCCATGCGCACCGAGCCCTTCAAGAAGAAGTTCGCGAGCAGCGTCCAGAAGCCGAAGTAGAAGGCCATCCGGATCAGGAAGAAGGTCGGGTTCAGGTAGCCGGCCTTGTGGTGCAGGAGGTGATCGGCCTCGACCTTCGCGTGGTCCGCCCACTCGTAGATGACCGGGTTGCCGCCGATCACCGGGATCACGATCGGTAGGGCGAGCGCGCCCATCA
>DASXWF010001440.1:0-6724 GCA_036503835.1 Polyangiaceae bacterium
AGGGTGTGCCGGTTCCGGAGGTCCTGGTTCCGCTCTCCGGCGTCCTCTTGCTGGTCGGAAGCGCGAGCATCGCCCTCGGCTTCCACGCGCGCATCGGGGCGCTGCTGCTGATGGCGTTTCTCGTGCCGGTGACGTTCTTCATGCACCGCTTCTGGGAGATCCCGGATCCGACGGCCGCGCGCATGCAATACATCTCGTTCCTGAAGAACGTGTCGCTGTTCGGAGCGACGCTCTTCATCGCGTACTTCGGCTCGGGGCCGTTCAGCGTCGATCGAACCACTCGGCACAACCGCTGAGCGGCTGCCCGAAGGCCACGCGAAAGGAGCGAACGATGCAGGGTGAACCCCTCTTCGTCATCCCGACCTGCCGGCTGCGGGACGTGGGTGAGACGGTGGAAGCTTACGATCGACACTTCAGCGAGCGCGGACATTCCGTGCGCATGATGGTCTTCGACGACTCGGGGCCGCTGCTCCACGACCGTTACTTTTCGAACCTCGCGCGCGTTCGCACCAAGAACGAGCTCTTCTACGTGGGCCCCGCGGAGAAAGCGGCGCTGCAGAGCTTCCTCGCCGAGAAAATCGGCGATCACCGGCTCGCTCCGCTCGTCGCGGAGCTTTTTCGCCCGAGCTACGGCGGAAACCGCAACTTCACGCTGCTCTATTCGCTCGGCTCCTTTCTGATCAGCGCGGACGACGACATGCGTCCCTGGGCGTTGATGGCGGAGGACGAGGAGCTCGGGGCGAACGAGGTCTGCCGCGGCAAGGTCGTGAAGCTCGGCCATGCGCCGCGCGAGCGACGCTCCTTCGACATCCTGGGTGCGTTTCTGGACGTGCTCGGTAGGCGGGCGCAGAAGGTTCCGGAAGCTTATGCGATGGGCGATCTGTTGGTCGACACGGCGATGGACCTCGAGACCAACACCACCAAGGGCTTCGTGCGGGACAACGCGCTCTTGCTGCAGACCGGCGACGTAGCCCCCGACTCCATCGTGAAGATGGCGCAGACCTATCGTTCCGGGACGAACGACATCGACGCGCTCGATTTCATCGACATGTTCCTCGAAGACCAGGACCAGACGAGCCCCGACACGATCGCCGACGTCTACGTGCTCGGGCGCTTCCGGCCGGCGCTGACCAACCAGAACTGGCGCATGGACTGCGGGGTCGCCGGTTACGACAACCAGGACGGACTGCCCCCGTTCTTTCCGACGCGCCTGCGCTTCGAAGACTACGTGTACCGGCTCTGGATCCGGCGTTCCGGCATCGTCGCCGCGCACGTTCCGGCCGCTCAGAACCACTCGCGCAGCCCGTACCTGCGCAACCCGCCGGCGTCCGAGATCCTGAACGAGGAGATCGCGAATCTGCTGAAGCGGCGCATCCTCGCGTCCGTCACGGAGCTCTTCGAGCTCGGGATCGCCTTCGACTACGACGGCGAGCTCGAGCAAGAGGACAGCGAAATCATCCTGGAAAAGATGCACCGCCTGCGCGAGCGCACGCGGCGCGCGCTGGAGGCGGCGAAGAATCCGCAGCGCAAGGAGGAGCTCCTGCGCTTCCTCGTCACGCTCGAGGACGCGTTCTTCGGCTACGAGCTGGACGCTTTCCAGCACGGCATGCGGCGGATCCTGAAGCGCTCCGTCAGCACGATCAAGAGCTCGCTCGAGCTCTGGCCCACCCTGCTCGAGATTTCGGATCAGGCTGCCCGCCACGGCGAGCTGCCGCAACGAAGGATCGGCGTCGCCTGAAACGGCGCCCCACGCGGCTTCAGGACTGGAAAGGAACGACGAAATGCGCATTGCCCAGGTATCCCCCCTCTTCGAGAGCGTTCCGCCGCGCGGTTACGGCGGCACCGAACGCGTCGTCTCTTGGCTGACCGAGGAGCTCGTCCGCCAAGGTCACGAAGTGACCCTGTTCGCGAGCGGGGATTCCATCACCACGGCGGAGCTCGTGCCGTGCTGCAAGGGTGCGCTCTGGCAAGATGCGTCCAGCCTCGAGAACCTGCCGCACCACCTGCGACAGCTCGAGATCGTGATGGCGCGGGCGCACGAGTTCGACGTCGTCCACTTTCACTCCGATTGGGTCCATTTCCCGCTGGCTCGGCGCGTCCAGCTGCCGGCGCTCACGACCCTGCACGGCGCCCTGAACACGACGGACCACGTGCCGCTCTTCCGGGAGTACGACGACATGGCGCTGGTTTCGATCTCGAACGCCCAGCGCGCGCCCGTGCCCGGCGCCGACTTCCGCGCGACCGTGTACCACGGGATGCCGCGCGATTTGCACCGCTTCGAGCCGGTGGCCGGCGATTACCTGGCGTTCCTCGGACGCGCCTCCCCGCAGAAGGGGCTCGACCGCGCGATCCGCATCGCGCTGCGCTCCGGGCAGAAGCTCAAGGTCGCGGCGCGGATCTGCCCCGAAGAGCGCGCCTACCACGCCGAGGTGATCGAGCCGCTGCTCCGGGAGGCCGGCCCGCTCGTCGAGTGGGTGGGCGAAGTCGCCGGCGACGACAAGGACAGGTTCCTGCGCGGAGCGCGCGCGCTCCTCTTCCCGATCGACTGGGAAGAGCCGTTCGGGCTCGTCATGATCGAAGCGCTCGCGACCGGCACGCCGGTGCTCGCCTGGCGGCGCGGCTCGGTGCCGGAGGTGCTCGAAGACGGCACCACGGGATTCATCGTGGACAGCATCGACGATGCGGTTGCGGCCCTCCCCGCGCTCGGCTGCATCGACCGCCGGCGCTGCCGCTCGAGCTTCGAGCGGCGCTTCGGCGTCGAGCGGATGGCGGCGGAGTACGTGAACGTGTACCGGGCGCTCGGCGAACGCCGCTCCGGACCGCGGATCCTGTCCGAGCCGGTTTCCCGGCCGCGCGCAGCGGCGGAGTGAAGCATGGAAGGAGGCAAGCGTGAGCGATCCGTTTGCGAGCAAGCGCCCTCCCGGCAACGCCGGGCCTCCCGTCGTGGCGCGTTCGAGCATCACCGACGACCGCAACCGCGTGCTCAAGCACGGCGATACCTTCGCCGTGTTCGATCACTGCGGTGACGCGAAAGTCGGCGGTCTCAACGAGGAGGGAATCTACCACCTCGGAACACGCCATGTCTCGGAGCTCGTCCTGCACGTCGACGGCGAGCGCGCCTTCTTCCTGAACTCCAACCTCAGCAGCGAGGACGGCCGCCTTTCCGTCGCGCTCACCAACCACGACATGGTCGTGGACGGGCGCGACGTCATGCCGCTCGGTACCCTGCAGGTCTCGCTCACGGAGCTCTTGCACGACGCGAGCCTCTACCAGCGCATCAAGCTCAAAAATTACGGCCGCACGCCGATTTCCACCGAGATCGCGCTGCATTTCGCGGCAGACTTCGCGGACATTTTCGAGGTGCGCGGCATGACGCGCAAGGCTCGCGGCCGCGATCTACCGCCCGACGTGAGCTCCGACCGCGTGGTGCTCGGCTATCGCGGCCTGGACGGCGTCGAACGGCGCACGGTGTTCCGCTTCGAACCGCAGCCGACCCAGCTCTCGGCGAGAAGCGCGCTGCTACGCGTGGAGCTCGTCCCCGGCGCCGAGCTCGAATTCTTCGCCACGATCGCCTGCGTTCGCAGCGGCGAGCACGTCGGGCTCGTCACGTTCTCGGCTGCAGCCGAGCGCTCGCACGCCGAGGTGCGGCAGAGCGTCGTCCACGCCAATCCGCTCGAGAGCAGCAACAGCCAGGTGAACGCCTGGGTGAGCCGCGCGCGCTCGGATCTCCAGATGATGACGACGGAGCTGCCGACGGGTCCGTACCCTTACGCCGGCGTGCCGTGGTTCAACGCGCCGTTCGGACGCGACGCCATCGTCACCGCGTTCGAGTGTTTGTGGTGGGCACCGAAGCTGGCCGAAGGGGTATTGCGCTTCCTCGCGAGCACGCAGGCGCGCGAGCTCGTGCCGGAGGAAGACGCGGAACCGGGGAAAATCCTGCATGAGACGCGCAGCGGTGAGATGGCGGCGCTGCGTGAGATGCCGTTCGGTCGCTACTACGGCAGTGTGGACGGCACGCCGCTCTTCGTCGTGCTCTTGCACGCCTACTACGTGAGGACGGGAAATCGCGCGCTGGTGGAGGAGCTCTGGCCCAACGCCGAGGCCGCCCTCGATTGGATCGACCGATACGGCGATCGGGACGGCGACGGGTTCGTCGAGTACGAGCGCAGTACGCCGGTCGGACTCGTGCACCAGGCGTGGAAGGATTCGGACGACGCGATCTTTCACCGCGACGGACGCAACTCCGAGGGGCCCTACGCGGTGTGCGAGGTCCAGGCTTACGTCTACGCGGCGCGCAGGGCGGGCGCGCAGCTCGCCACGTTGCTCGGCCTCGACGGCCGAGCCAAGGAGATGGGGACGCGCGCGGAGGCCTTGCGCCGCCGCTTCAACCAGGCGTTCTGGTCCGACGAGCTCGCGACCTACGCGATTGCGCTCGACGGAGCCAAACAGCCCTGCCAGATCCGTTCCTCCAACGCCGGGCAGTGCCTGTTCACGGGCATCGTCGCGAGCCATCGCGCGCAGCGCGTCGCGAGCACGCTGATGGGCGCGGACTCGTTTTCGGGCTGGGGCATCCGCACGCTCGCGGAAGGCGAGGCTCGCTACAATCCGATGGGCTACCACACGGGATCGGTGTGGCCGCACGACAACGCGCTCATCGCGCTCGGTTTCGCGCGCATCGGACGCGCGGAGCTCGCGCTCCAGGTGTTCTCCGGGCTCTTCGAAGCCGGGACCCACTTCGACCTCCACCGCATGCCCGAGCTCTTCTGCGGTTTTCCGCGCGAGGGCGGCGCGGGCCCGGTGCTCTATCCCGTCGCCTGTTCGCCGCAAGCGTGGGCCGCGGGCGCGGTGTTCCTGCTGTTCCAGGCCTGCCTCGGGCTGCAAATCGACGCTCGCCACAAGGTCCTGCGCTTCCACCGACCGAAGCTGCCGCCGGCGGTCGATTGGCTGAAGATTTCGGACATCTCCGTGGGCGAGGCGGTGGTCGACATTCTGCTCGAGCGGCACGAGAGCGACGTCGGGGTGAACGTGCTCCGGCGCGAAGGCACGCTGCGCACGATCGTCGAGAAGTGAGCTCAGCGCCGCGGAGCCGGGACACGGACGGTCGCGCCGGCGGGGATGTTCACGTGGTCCACGTGTCCGACCTGGCGCTCTTCTCGCAGCAAGACGTGCATGTGGAGGCGGGTGTCGGGATGCACGAACTTGCCCTGCGCGTGCTTACCGTAGAAGCCGACCAGCACGCCTTCGGCGGACTCGACCGCGCTGCGCGACGCGGCGGCCATCAGCACCACGCGCGGAATCGGCTTGCCCGCCTCGAAGCCGCGACCGTTCACCACATTGTATTCGAGGTCTTTCAGTACACCTTCGATCACGATCGGAAACGGCTGCTCCACGTCGAGGCCGGCATCGCGGCCGAGCTGTTCGACGCTGGCTTCGAGATCGGCGTTCGCGATGTCCCGCACGAGGCTCAAGGTGCGCCAATCGGGTACGGAAGCGGTCACGAGAAACGCCGCGGTTTCGTCCGAATCGCCCAGGGTTCGGCCGTACGGGCCGTTCGGGCCCGCGGGGTAGCCGAGCCAGGTCTCACCGCCGAGCACCAGGACCTCGCCACGCAGCTCGCTGAGGGAGCCGAGACCGACCAGCGTCGAATCGGCCTGAAGGCTCGAGAGCCAGACGGCGGGACCCATCTTGCCTTCGTTGCTGAGCGCGTCGAGCGAGCCGTAGACACGTGTCACCGTGTTCGGCGGCGCGAACGGCGAGCGCGACGTGCCGGCGGCCGGTGTCAGCTTGGTTTGCTCGACGTGCTGCGAGCAAGCGAGCGCGAGGCACGACGCGAGGACGAGGGAGTGGAATCGAAAAGTCATGTCAGAAACCTCCTCGGTCACCGGTGCCGTCGAACGGCGACGTGCCGGCGAACGCGCTAGTACCGCCGACCGAAAATGTGCCGCCCGTCCCCGTAAAGCCGCCTCCGGTGCCGAGGTTGCCGGCGTCACCCGAGCTCGAACCCCCGCGACCTCCAGTACCGACCGTTCCGCCGACGCCCCCTGTGTCCGGGCCCGCGCTCGTGCCGCCCGTCGCACCGCTACCGCCGCGGCCGTCCTCGTCGTCGCCGGACCCGATTCCGACGTTCCCCGGCGGTCCCGCGTCGCGCCCCGCGAACGTGAAGACGTTGCCGCAGGGGCCGTCTTCACAGGAATCGTCGTCGTCCGACGAACACGCGGAGAAGGACGCGACCAGCATGACCAGCGCGGCGCCCCAGGAGAGCGATCGAGAATCCCGTCGGGCCATGCCGGGGGTCTCGCAAGGAGGATGCCAGACGGATCGGCCACGGCGGGCATTCAGCCGCGCCCTGGGGAGTGACGAGCGCAGGAATGTCGCGACGAGTCCCGGCGTGGCAAGAAGGCAGCGCTCCGCTCAGATCAGGTCGAAGCCGATCCGGAGCGTGAGCGTCGGCACGTAGCCGTAGGCTTCGAAGGAGCGGTCGATGCGGCGCACCGCTTCCGCGCGAATCGTAGGGTCATCGGGAGCGCCGCCGACGGGCGTGATGGTGGTGGCGGCGTCGAAGGTTCCCACCACGCCCAGTCCCGCGGCGAGCACGAGCCTGCGCTGAATCTGAATCTGGTAGCCGAGCCAGGTCTCACCGCCGAGCACCAGGACCTCGCCACGCAGCTCGCTGAGGGAGCCGAGACCGACCAGCGTCGAATCGGCCTGAAGGCTCGAGAGCCAG
>DASXWF010001441.1:0-2781 GCA_036503835.1 Polyangiaceae bacterium
CGCACGGCGCGTACAACCTGACGTTCGACGGCGCAAGCACGCCCTACGCGGACGCGCGCGTTCGCCGCGAGGAGGGCACGTTCGATCACACCGAGAACACCGGAGCCGTGCGGCTCTACGACGCGCGCGGAGAGCTCGTGCGCGCGCTCGAACGCGGCCCGGCGCTCGCGGGCGGCAGCTCGCCGTACGTCACCGCGGAGGAACCTCAGGATGCGCGCCCGGAGGCGCTGCGTTCGGCCGCCGAGCGTCTGCTCGCCGAGGGAAGGACGCGCGAAGCGATCGCCGTGGCCGCTCGCGCGCTGGCCCGCGACCGCGACGTCGCCGCGTTTCGAGCGCGGCTGGCGCAGGAAGTAGCCGAGCTCACGCCCGCGATCGCGGCTGCGCGTGCCCGACGCGCCGCGGAGTCGGAGCCGCGCACGCCGAGCCGCGTGCTCGACGAGCTGCTCGGCGGGGCGGAGCCCGCGAGCACGCTGCGCACGCTCGCGTCCTCGATCTCGCCGGCGAGCCCGGCCGCGCTCGACTACGCGGAAGCCGCATGCTTGCTGGCGCCGGACGACGGCGTCACGCGCGTCACGCGCGGGCTCTTGCGCCTGGAGCACGGCGACCGCGACGGCGCGCTCGAGGACGCTCGCGCCGTTCGCGCCGATTCCGCGGCCGCGGCGGCCACGCTCGAGGACTACGCCCGCGTCCTGTTCCCGGAGTTTCGTTTCGAGCCGGGCGACGAGCCCGTGGCGCCCGCCGAGGAGGAGCTTCCGCCCCTCGCGTTGGAGCAGCCTCTGGAGGCGGTGCGACGCACCGCGGGTCTCTACGCGACTCGCATCGCGCTCGTCCGCGCAGCGCTGATCGGCCGGCTTCCGGCGCAGCCGGACTGGCTGCCGCCGGACACGACCGCGCTCCTCCCTTCGGGACCGATCGAGCTCCGGCGCTTCGTCGCGAGCATCGCCGACGAGAACGACGAGGGCGTCGAGGAGATCTCCGAAGTCCCGGTCGACGAGACGCTCGAGCTCGAGCGCCGCTCGGTGCGCGGTCTCGTGACGCTCGCCCGCGCGGACTGGGCGGCGCTCTGCTGGCTGTGCTGGTCGGCCGGGCTCGATCGGGTCGCGCTGCCGGACGCGCTCGTCCCGCGCGAACGGTTCGCCGCGGCGGTGAACCGCGCCACGCTGCGCTGCTTCTGGGCGCACGATCGCGCGAAGACGGGCGGGCTCGTCGCGCTTTCGCACAAGATCCCGCCGTTTTCCTGGCTCGGGCTCGACATCCGCGCCATCCCGCAACACCTGGTCGAGATCGTCGCCGCCGAGTACCTGGAAATTCGCGCGCTCTTCCTGTGGTCGCTGTTTCCCGTGAACGTCTCGCCGTTCCAGGCCGATCTCAGGAAGCTCTGAGGTCGGTCGCTACTTGACGGGGTCGGGCGTGCAGCCCGCGCCCCGGCACGCTTCCACGCGCAGGCGCGCGAGCTTCTGGAGCTCGCGCGCCCAGCAGCCCTGCGGCGCCGTGTCGAAGCTGTTCTCGTAGAGACGCTCGCCGCCGCCGCGATTCGCGAACACGGGGATGGGCACGGATTTCTCGTCCTTGAAATCGATGCGCGAGCGAAAAAGGTACGTGTTTCGCTGCTGGGCCCCGCTCGAATAGACCTCGGCGGGCGCGTTGAACCAGAGCTTGTACGCGATCCGGCAATCCGTGGCCTCGACCGCCACCTTGTGGAACGTGTGTCCGTGCACGGTCACCTCGATCTCCGCCGTCTGATTCCAGGCGAACGCGGCACCGGCGCAAACGAGCACACCCAGCACCACCGAACCGACAGGCAATGCGCGACGCATGCCGGAGAGACTACTCTCTGCGGGTTCGCGCTGGCAATTCGGGCGCCGCGAGCAGCTCCGAGACGAGGACCGTCTCGAGACCTTTGCGATCGATCGCGTCGAAGAGCGCGGGCAGCACGGGCAGGCACGCGGGCGTGCGGTCGCCGTGCTCGGCCGCGTCGTGCAGCAAGAGCAGGGCGCCGTCCTCGAGGCCCGCGAGCGCGCGCCGGAGCACTTTGTCCGGCTTCGCTCCCGCACGACCGTCGAGACCGCGCGCGCTGCAGGCGATGAGCCGGAGGCCCTCGGCCTCCGCGGCGAGCGCGATCCCGCCGCTCATGAAGCCGACCGGCGGACGAAACAGGTCGGTCCGCACGCCCGCAGCGTCCCAAAGCGCGCGAGCCGCACGCCCGACATCGTCGCGCACACGCCGCGCCGACCACAGCATGTAGAAGCGCCCGTGCTCGTCGCCGTGCAGCGCGACGCCGTGCCCCGCCGCGACGATCTCGCGCACGAGCTCGGGGTGCTTTCTCACCTTGCTGCCGAGCACGAAGAAGGTCGCGCGCTTCTCGTGCCGCGCCAAAAGCTCGAGCACGCGGCGCGTCGTCTCCGGGTGCGGGCCGTCGTCGAAGGTGAGCGCGACGCGACGCCCGCCGGGCCGCCCGCGGCACACGGCGTCGCACCAGATGCCGAGCGCCGGGAAGGTCACGCCGAGCGTCCCGAGCCCGCCGTGCAGGAGGAGCGCGCAACACAGCCAGCCGAGCGGCGGGCTCGACCCGGCGAGCACACCCCCGAGCAGCGCGAAGCCCGCCAGGCCGGTGATCCAGAACGCGAAGCGAAGGGGAGGCATGCGATTGCGGCGCGCTCGCGGTGCGCTAGTGCGTGGCGTTTGCCGCCGCCGGAGCGTACCCTCGCCCGCGCCTCGTGCTCTTCAATACGCTCCACTACGCCCTCTTCTTCGGCATCGTCTTCGTCGTTTCCTGGCTTC